>NZ_JBFBNW010000028.1:0-98213 GCF_040683955.1 Streptomyces sp. NPDC093111
ACGGGGCGTTCACCGTCGCCAGCGCAAGGACCATGGCAGCGACGACAGGCGTCATTGCCTGCGACAACACAGCGATGGCCGACACTCCTCACAACAAGGATGGGTGACGACCGTAGCGGCGGGCTCCCCGGGATGCGCTCGGCATCGATTCGCAGATCACCCGAATAAGCAGCAACAGTCCGAATGGTGCTGGGTCTGGCCGGTTCCGGCAGCCCTGTTGCCCGTGGAGCCGCGCGTGACCTCGACGACGCTGCCCAGGTCGCTGAGTACCGGGCCGGACTGGGGCGTGTTCCGAAAGTGGCGTCGTCCGCCCGTCAGGGCGGGGCTGGGGGCGTCCGGTGCGTGCGATCGCACGGCGGAGGTTGGCCCCCCGTGCCGCCAGGCACAGGGGGCGAGAGCTCAGCGTGCTGCGCCGACGACCGACAACGCGGCGAGCGTGCGTGCCGGACGCCCCCAGCCAGGCGGGGCGTTCGAAACACGCCCTAGTTGCCGGGGAAGACCGTGCCGAGGGGCTTCCAGCCGTTCGGGCCCGAGGTGTCGCCGCCGTCGAAGAGCCAGGCGGAGACGGAGCCCGCGGGACCGGCCAGGAGGTAGTCGGCGTGGGTGTCGCCGTCGAAGTCGGCCAGCTCGACCCGGTTGTGGTCGGTGGTCACCCCGGTCGCCGTCCGGTCCAGGAACCGCCAGCCGCCGTGGCCGTCGCCGCCCCGGTTGAGGTAGGTGGTGACCGAGCCGTCGGGGGCTACGGCCCAGTAGTCGGCGCGGCCGTCGCCGTCGTGGTCGGCGAGGTGGACCCGGGTACGGTCCTGGGTCGTGCCGGAGGCCACCTGGCCCAGGGGGAGCCAGCCGGTGTTGCCCGTGGCGTCGCCGCCCCGGTTGAGCCAGGCGTTCACCGCGCCGTTGTCGGCGACGGTGAGGTAGTCCGCCCGGCCGTCGCCGTCGAAGTCCGCGAGCCGGACCTGCTCGGGCCGGGTGGTCGTGCCCGTGGCCACCGCGCCGATGCCCTGCCAGCCACTCGCGCCCACGACGTCACCGCCGTGGTTCAGCCACACGCGCACCGAACCGTCGGCCTGTATCACCCAGTAGTCGGCGCGGCCGTCGCCGTCGAAGTCGGCGAACCGGACCCTGGTGCGGTCGTTCGTGGTGCCGGTGGCGACCGCGCCGAGCGCCTGCCAGCCGCCGCCCGGCGTGCCGCCCCGGTTCAGCCAGGCGCGCACCTCGCCGTTGTCCGCGATGGTGAGCCGGTCGGTGCGGCCGTCGCCGTCGAAGTCGGCCCAGCGGACGGAACCGGTGCCGCCCGCCTCGTTCCCGGCCCGCGGGGCCTTCGCCCGGACGACCCATCCGTCGGTGACCGCCTGCTCCAGGGCGTCGTCGTACACCCGGGCCATCTTGCGGTACCCGGCGTTGTTGGGGTGGATGCCGTCAGGGAGTTCGGTGGCGACGTCCACGTCCGGCGCGTCGACGAAGGTGAACCGTTCCCCGCGGGCGCGCCGGTCGAACTGCTGGTCGCGGATGAGGTCGTTGAACCGGACGGTCTCCGCCGGGACCCCGGTCGTCTCGGTGAACAGGCCCTGGACGATGACGGTCACGCCGGGCCGGTTGGCGAAGAGCGTGTCGATCAGCTCCGTCATCCGGCGCGCGGCCTTGTCCGGAGGGGTGTGGTCGTTCTTCAGGTCGTTGATCCCGAGGTGGAGCAGGACCACGTCGGGATCCGCCGCCCGCTGCCACTGGGTGACCCGGGGCAGGATCCCCTCGATGGTCCAGCCGCTGTGCCCCTCGTGGTCCCCGTCCTGGACACCGCCGGACGAACCCGAGCCGACGAAGTCCGGCATGAAGCGGGACTGGCCGGCCATCAGCTCCCACAGCGGCGCCCGGTACCCGCCCCCGTTCGAGCTGAGCGCGCCCTCGGTGATCGAGTCGCCGAGCGGCATGATCCGTACCAGCGGAGGGGTGGGCGCCGGGGCGGCGACGGCGGGGGCGGTGCCCAGGAACACGGAACCGAGGGCGACCGAAAGGCCGGCCGCGACAGCGGTGGTGCGCTTCATCAGGGTGAGGTGCCTTTGCTGGAGGAGACGGTCCGACCGGGTGCGTCGCGTCGGCCCGGTCAGACTAACGAGCTCGTGCGCGGTAGGCGCCTTCGGCCATCGTGATCTCGTCGTTCTCTCGCACCGGCACCGTCAGCAGCAGACAGAGGCGAGTGAGGATGCGGAGCGCAGGAAGCTCTCCGGCGCGGCAGCAGTCGCCACAGGCGCTGCGGGCCTCCTCGGGATCGCAAAGGCCCGCGACGAGATCGTCGGTGCGCTCACCCCCACCGGCGAAGCCGATGCGCCGTATCAGGCCTCCGCCGTCACCTGCTCGGCCCGCAGGCGGGGCCGGTCCCGCTCATCTGCGATGGTCCGCTTCGAACCCAACCACGGGCATCGCCGGACCAGTTGGGCCGTCCGGCCCACGCGCACCGTCCCGGACCGCCATGCTGGATCACTCGACGAAGGAGCATCCGATGACCGTGCTGGCCGACGGCCCCGCCGTCGCTTCGCTCGACTTCCTCTCGCTGGAGATCACGTCCCGCTGCCAGCTGACCTGCCCCGGACACTGCTACGCCGAAGCCGGCCCGACCCTCGGTCATGGCCCGATGACCACCGCCGACTGGTTCCGGATCCTCGACGAGGCCGCGGCGATGGGGACGCGGACCGTGCAGATCATCGGTGGCGAGCCGACGCTCCACCCCGGCTTCGTCGACCTCGTGGAGCACGCGCTGCGGGCCGGGCTGCGGGTCCGGGTGTACACCAACCTCTACCGCGTGCGCGCCGAGCACTGGGCGCTGTTCGGGCACCCGCGGGTCAGCGTGGCCACCTCGTACTACAGCGACGACGCCGTGCGGCACGACACGATCACCGGGCGGACCGGATCGCACGCGGCGACGCGCGCCTCCATCGCCGAGGCCGTACGGCGGGGTGTGCGGATCAGGGTCGCGGTCATCGACCGGGGCGACGGTCAGCGGGTGCGGCAGGCCCTCGCCGAGATGCGGGCCCTCGGGGTGGGCTCGGTGACCGTCGACAGGGTCCGTGCGGTCGGCAACGCCGCCGGCGGGGTGCTGCCGTCCGCGTCGTCGCTGTGCGGGCGCTGCGGGGTCGGGAAGGCGGCGGTTCTTCCCGACGGGCGGGTGGCTCCCTGTGAGTTGGGCCGCTTCCTGGCCGCGGGCAACGTCCAGGAGACGTCGCTCTCGGCGGTCCTGGCCGGCCCCGAGTGGACGCGGGCGCGAGCGAGCGTTCCGGCCCGGACGTCGGCGGACCCGTGCGGGCCGGACTGCGGCCCTTCGGACGACAGCTCGGGTGGTGGCGGCTCCTGTGGACCGATGGGCTGAGACGACCGACGCAGACGAGGAGCGCTCATGGATTGGGACGCACACGCGACGCGGCTGGCCGGCGAGGTCGCCCGGCCCGGCTCCCGCTGGGGGGCCGCCGTCGCCGGGGTCCCCCGGCACCTGCTCGTACCCCGCTGGTACGAGAGGGACCGGGCGGGCGGCGGCCGGGTGGTCCGCGACGGCGCGGCCGACCCCGGCGCGTGGTTGGCCACCGCGTACAGCGACACCACGCTGGTGACGCGGGTCGGGGCCCTGCACGCCGACCACGCCGAACCCGGAACCGTCGCCTCCGGGGCGTCGACGTCGTCCTCGACGCATCCGGGCCTGGTCGTCGGGATGTACCGGCACGCGGAGATCGTCGACGGCTCCCGCACCCTGGTGACCACGGGCACCGGCTACGGCACCGCCCTCGCCTGCCACCGCCTCGGCTCCGACCTGGTCACGAGCGTCGACATCGACCCCTACCTCGTGGAAGCCGCTACCGACCGGCTCGCCTCCATCGGACTCCGCCCCGAAACCGCCGTCTGCGACCTCACCCAGGGCCCGCTGCCCGGCGAGTACGACCGGATCGTGTCGACCGTGTCCGTACCGGCCATTCCGGCCGCCTGGCTCAAGGCCCTGCGGCCCGGCGGCCGGCTGGTCACCACCATCACCGGCACCGGACTGATCCTCTACGCCGACAAGACCCCGGACGGCGGCGCCGTGGGGCGGACCGCCCACGAGCCGGCCTCCTTCATGAGCGCCCGCCAGGGCAACGACTACGAAGAGGCGGTCCCGGCATCCGTCTGGGCCGAGGCGAAGCGCGGCGACGGCGAGGCGGGCGTCAGCAGGCATCTGCTCGTGTTCGTCCCGGAGACCTGGAGCATCCGCTCCATGCTCCAGCTCCACACCCCCGGCATCGAACACCGCGAGCGTTGGTACCCGGACCGCAGCCACACCGTCTGGATGACCCACCCCGACGGCTCATGGGCCCGCGCCCACGCCACCGCCCCCAGGGAAGCCCCCACCGTGCACCAAGGCGGCCCCCGCCGACTGTGGGACCCCCTTGAAGACATCCTCGACCGCCTCAACTGGCTCGGGGAACTGCCCGTGTACGGCGCCCGCGTCACCATCAATCCCGACGGCGAGACCACCTTCACCCACGGGCGCTGGCAGGCCACTCTCTAGTGCTCTGACCGGGGATGTTCGCCGGGTTGGTGGCTGTGGGGCGCTTGGATGGTGAGTCGACGTCCGATACGACGGCTGGGGTCGTGGTGGCTGAACCTGTGGGTGTGCGCAGGTTGACCGACCAGGTCCTGTCCGGCGGATCATGACGTCGTAGGCTGCGGCGTATGCACAGCACGCTGACCGAGCACGCCCGATGTCTCTACGGAGACGAGTACCGTTCGACACCGGCGTGCGCTCAGGAGCACCGCGAGCACTACTTCGTCGAGGAGCTGACGTTCGCCGATGCGGAAGCGATCCTCTCGATGCTGCGGGAGCTCTGCCCGAACCTGGTCGACGGGCAGCTTCCGGTGTGGGTTCGCAACCTCGCCTATCGGCTCGTGCTGTTGCAGAGGCCGGACGAGCCGACTCTTCTGCGGGAGGCCGCGCAGAACCTGTGGCTGCATGGTCCGGACTGGGACGGCATCGCGGCGGAGCTCGCTCAGAAGGCCGAAGAGCTGGAAGCCCGCTGACGGAACCGGCTCGTCAGGGCTTGAGCCACAAGCGGATCGAGGCCACGGTGACGGTGCCGGTGAAGACGTAGGCGCGCTTGTCGTATCGGGTGGCCACGGCCCTGGAGTGCTTGAGCTGGTTGATCGTGCGCTCGACCTCGTTACGGCGCTTGTACATTTCCTTGTCGAACCCGGCTGGTCTGCCACCCATGCTGCCCCTGCGTCGGCCGTTGGCGGGCGATCGCCCGGGAAGCCTTCCGCTACCTCACCACACCGGTCACCGACCCGGACGTGTCCGATCTCCGGCCTGCACGCCAGGGCAACAGCACCCCTCACCACCGTCGCGGAGCATTTCGGCGTCTGGCCGGCAGTGATTTCCTGAATCGAACGCGGCACACGCCGCGAAGACGACCTCGCCAGTGCCTAACGAGGCTGGCTCACCGCGGCCTGACGGCTCCAGCAGCGGATTCACTCATAGGCGGTGGCAGCCTGAAGGGCTCTTGCCAGGAAGGTCCAGTCCCCGCCCTCGGGAAGCTGCTTCCCAAAATTCCGATACCAGCCCGGCGAGTCATCCATCCACGCCGCAAGGGCCTCAAGGAAGTGATCGAGGCTCTGGTTCTCCCACTCATGCCCCCGGCGGAGGTAGTCCTGGCGCAGTTCTCGGACGAAGGCGACCAGCTCGTCTCGGCCGCAGACCTCGCCGTCGGGAGTGAATGACATGGACTGAAGGTACCTCGCTCCTGCGAGCGCCTCCCGACCCTTGACGATCAATTAGGAGCATCAGTCCTGGCTCACCGGTCAACCGACACCCGGCCATGAGCCCTCGGCCAGGGGCCAGCAGATCCGCCGCCATATCCTTCTTCCGTGGCGAACTGGTGGCGGTCTCTCGGGCATGGGTTCTGGGCTCTGGATCGGGCCCTGGGCGGGCAGCAGCGTCCGACTCAGTTCCAGAGGTGGGTGGCTCGACATCCGGTCAAAGCCGGTCTGTGTGCGGCCATCCCGTCACGCTCGTCTTCGTGCTCTTCTTCTTGATGCTTTCGCGTGATGGGGATGTGGGACGGATCCTGAGCAGGGCCCGGAGCTGCCTGGGCGGCGGGGACATACGAGAGCAGGAGGAGGGCGGGGATGTCACGAAACCCGAGGGTGGAGTTCTTCAATGGCCCTGGTGGGATGTGCTTGAGCATCGTGTTCTATGGGTGGACAGCGGCCAGTAGCAGCACCGCCCCCTGGTTGAGGGTTGCTGCGACGCTTCTTCTGGCGGTCTGGGTGATGCTGCTGGCGAGGGATCTTTTGCGACGGGCTCGTGGCCGTAGGTCTCCTGAGCATCCGGATGAACCGGCATCTTGAAGATGGCGATGCTGTGGACGACCCGCCATCTGTAAGGGAGGTGGCCTTTGCCTCCCGCCCCGGCCTCACCTCCGTGGCCCTACAGCGGCCCGGGCGCAGCCGTTGCCGGTCCTGCCAGGGCACATGACGCATGGTTCCCAGGATGCCCTTCGATCCCTTGCCTTGCAGCATCTGTCGCCCGGGGATGCTGAGAAGTGGATTGGTCTGCTTCGCCCTGGCGTGCGTCTTGAGGTAGCGGCTGGCTCTGACGACGTGGCGGGGCGGCTCGGTGGCCTTCCAGCCTTGCCAGCCGCCTCGGAGTGGCCGGTGTGGGAGGGGCATGGTCCGCTCTCCTTCGTCGCCTCGATCGATTGTGCGGGACTGCCGACGGCCGCGGTGGACATCGATCTGCCCAAGGCTGGCACGCTGCTCTTCTTCTACTTCGACAGCCAGCTGGACGACGGCGAAGCCCCCGTTCTTGCTGAGGACCGGGAGAGCTGGGCGGGGGCTCGTGTGCTCTATGTGGCAGCTGGTGAGGAGGTCGTGGAACGCGGGACGCCTGCCGGAGTCGATTCGTACCCGGCGGCGCCGCTGACCGCGCGGCTGGAGATGACGGCGGCCGAGCCCTGGCATCCTCGAATACGGGACGCCTTCGCTGCAGGTGCCCCGCTCGGGAACCGGTACGACCACCTGGTCTGCTCGCAGGAGTTCCTCGAGGCGCTGTGGGAGTTCGACGACGAGGTGGGGCATCAGATCGGCGGCCATGCTCACTCGGTGCAGAACCCTGTGGAGATCGAGGTTGCGGAGGCGGTTTTGGACGGCGAGGTGTCCTGGGAGGACCCGCGGCTGTCCGAGGAGGCGGGCAACTGGGTGCTGCTGGCCCAGTTCGACAGCGAGGGCGCCGCGGACATGATGTGGGGCGATGGCGGAGCCCTGTACTGGCTGATCCGCCCGCAGGACCTGGCCGAGCGGCGCTTCGAGCGGGCGATGTTCACCTGGCAGTGCAGCTGATGACCGCGGCACCCCCCGCTTGGGGAGTCCAGTACACGCTTGGCCTGCCGAGCGAGGACGCTGCCCGCACCACCGCGGCCGAGCTGTTCGGGATGGGGCATCGTCTGACGGCAGTGCGCGTGCACGATCACTTCCGGATCGTTCCGTCGAGCTTCTGGTACGGCCGGCCGTCGATGGACCCGGAGCTGGAGGGGTGGTGGCAGGTCGGCTCGCTGGCCGTCTACAGCGGGTACGAGCGCTTGGCTCTCGAGCCGTTCTTTCGAAGCGAACGGATTCGGGTGGCCCATGTGGCCCGTACCCACGGCGGTTTTCAGCAGGGGTGCAGCGAGGGGCATGCTGCTGCGGCTTGCTGCTTCGGGGCTGGCTGCAGAGGTCGCCCTGGCCGATCGCATCACCGTACTCGGGGGTGTCTGGGAGGAGTCTACAGCTGAGTACCTGACACGTTGGGCCATCGGCAGCGAGCTGCCGAGACTGCTGTCCCGCTGGGAGGGCGAGAGCGATGCCGTCCGATTCGCTCTCGCCGCCCTCACGGCGCTCTGTGGCACTCGTGACCAGCACGCACTCTCAAGGCTGGCCGCTCTCCCGGCTCCAGCAGGCAGCTCCCGCCCCGATGTCGTGTCGCTCGTGGCAGCCCTGCTCAGCGACGACCGAGAAGGCTTGGTACCTGCACTGGACGGGCTGGTCTCCTGGCAGCCCGGCGTTGCAGAGAAGGCAGCCAGCCCGTACGTGGATCTTCAGAGTCTGGGACTGGCCATCCTTCCGGACCTCGTCCTCGAAGACGTGGCGTCAGGAATCGCAGCAGAGCGTGATCTGCCATAACTGAGCTTCTTCAGCGGGCCGGCCGGCGGCTTGAACCACACCTCAGCAGAGCACCGTCATACAGTGCCCGGACGGGACCGGGAGAGTTCCAGGAAGTCAGCCGCGGACGATGTTCTCGGCCTGCGGGCCCTTCTGGCCCTGTGTCACGTCGAACGTGACGCTCTCGCCCTCGACGAGCTCGCGGAAGCCGTTTCCGGAGATGGGAGATGCTGGAGTAGTGGGCGAAGACGTCCGGGCCGCCACCGTCCTGGGCGATGAAGCCGAATGCCTTCTCCGCGTTGAACCGCTTCACCGTGCCGCCGGCCATGCTGATGTCCTTCAGATCGAGGCCGCCACGTTGGGCGACCAGCCAGAGGCCGCGCCTGGTGTGGGAGTGGCGGATGTGGCCCCGTCGGAGCGGGGCAACCGCGATACCAAGCGCACGGCAGTGGCCGCAGCTCTCGAGGACGGTCCGTCCCGCCACCGTTCACGATGTCGACTCCGGAGCTGACGCGAGCTTGATCCTGTCCCAGGGTGTGACAGCAGCACGCACGGGCCCGTTGTGTCTGTTGATGTGAGGGTCGGTGCTCGATTGGCGTATTGCGTCATTCCGGTAGCCGTGGTCTTTCACTCTGCTGCTCGTGGGAGCGTGCCGTGCTCAGCGCCGGCTGCTGATCCTTGGTGCGGCAGCAGCCCACTCCCAGGAAAGAGAGAGCAACATGACCGTGCCCGCTCCCCACCACGCTCCGAGCCGCCGTCGCGTCTGTCAGGCGGCCGCCCTGGCTCTCCTGCTCACGTCCTCGGCGTTCGCGGCCGGGCCCGCCACCGCGGCCGACGGTTCCGACGGCTCGCACGGAGGCGGCGCCAAGCCGACGGTGGTCCTCGTGCACGGCGCCTTCGCGGACGCGTCGGGGTGGAACGACGTGGTCGACCGGCTCCAGCACGACGGGTTCCCGGTCGTCGCCCCGCCGAACCCGCTGCGCGGCCTGAGCAACGACTCCACGTACGTCGCCAGCATCCTCAAGAGCATCAAGGGCCCGATCATCCTGGCCGGACACTCCTACGGCGGCGCGGTGATCAGCAGCGCCGCGGCCGGCAACCCCCACGTCAAGGCGCTCGTCTACATCGCCGCCTTCATGCCCGACAAGGGCGAGTCCCCGGCCGAGCTCTCCATGAAGTTCCCTGGCAGCGACCTGGGAACCGCCCTCAGGCCCGTCCCGTACACCGACAACACCGGCAGCGGCACGGACCTGTACATCCAGAACGACAAGTTCCACAGCGTGTTCGCCGCCGACCTGCCCGACGATCAGACCCGGATCATGGCGACCGAACAGCGACCCGTGACGGCGGCCGGGTTCGCGGAGAAGGCAACCGTGGCGGCCTGGAAGACCATCCCGTCCTGGTTCCTGGTGTCCAAGCATGACAAGGCGATCGCGCCCGACCTGGAGCGGTTCGAGGCCAAGCGGGCGAAGTCCCACACGATCGAGATCGACTCCTCTCACGTGGCGATGATGTCCCACCCCGACGTCGTCACCCACCTGATCCGGAAGGCCGCCTGGGCCACCCGCTGACGCGGCCGGCACGCCCACCAAGCCCCGGCCGCCCACACCGACGGTGTCGTCGACGACAGGTACCTGCGCCGAGTCCCCACTCCACACGACTCCGTCGGTCAACGGCTCGTCATCTCGGACGCCGACTACAGGGAGGCAATCGGCGACGCCACCGCCCTATGCCTTCGCCCACTTCCGGCCGAAGGCGGACCGCCAGAACGGTGCTCCCCTCCGCCCGAAATGCTCACCATCCTCGACGGCTGCGCGAAGTACACCAGCGACTGGGACGACTTCTACGGCTGACCTCTGCGCTGCTGTCCTACCGGGCCAGGGCCTGAAACGGGGCGAAAGCCACGGCTCGATCACGGCCCGATCCCCGTCTTCAGGCGGGCTGCAGGGCGGGCGTTGCCGGAGCGGTCGCGGCCCTGCGGGTCTCGCGGAGGATCAGCAGGCCGTTGAGCATCATCAGCGTCGCGGTCAGGCAGTGGACGCCGAGCGCCGTGGCCACGGAGCCGTGGTGGGCCAGCACGTTGGCCATGTCTCCGTACGCGGCGAAGGCTTCCACCAGCAACACCCAGCCCAGTGCCCGGCGGTGGCCCGTCACCAGCAGGACGCCCAGGACCAGGGCCAGGACGACGTCGCGGATTCCCTTGACGACGAGGAATCCGTCGCCGTCGCCGGGTGGCCAGCTCGGCAGGCCGTAGCCCGGCGCCGGCGTCTGCGGGCTCAGGATGTACTCCGTCCCGAACCAGAGGATGAAGAGGATGAAGGTGGCGGCCAGGACGGTGTTGACCTTCTTCAGCGACATGGGTCCTTCTCCTTGCGAGTCTTCGTCGGCTTGGCTTGGTGAGCTTGGTGAGCTTCGTGGAGCTTGCCGAGTTGTGGGATCTGAGCGGCATCCCGGGGGAGCGCAACTCCGGCTGCCCTCCCCCGGGATGCCGCTGTGTCATACGTCGATCTGCTCGAAGATGTGCGGGTACGACACGATGTCGTCAGGGAACTCGGCGGCCATGCGCTGGAACTCCGGGCTGCCGAACGCCGTAGCGAGAGCCTCGGTCGACTCCCAGACCGCGACGTTCATCAGGAGTTGGCTGTCCGCCGTCCCCTTGTGCATCTGCAGAGAGACGCATCCCGGCTGAGCCTTCATGAACTCCGCCTGCCTCCGAAAGAGGGCCAGGAACGCTTCAGTCCTCTCCTTTGGGACGACGAAGGTGTTGGCCAGGACAATGGGCCCGGTCTTCTCCTTGAACTGCGCGAACATCGGCGTCTTCGGGTCCAGGCTCTGCAGCTTGGTCATCTTCGGTACTTCCTCTCGCTATCGGTCAGTAGATGGAGGTGCTGGTGCCTTCGGGCACACGGCCGAGCGATTTGCGGCTGACAGCCGGGCGGGTGAGCCCACGGGCTCATGGCGTGGCCGAGCTGGCGGCTGTCCTCGGGAAGCGCGTCGAGGATCCGGTTCGTGATCAAGGCAATGGATAGCCCCACCCCACCATCAGGCCGCCGATCACAGTGGTGCCGATCGCGAGCGCGCTGAGCATGCCCACCCCCGAACAATCTAGCGTTGCTAGGTGATGATGCAACGCTAGTACTGCCGACGCTTGATTGTCTAGCGGCGCTAGAATGCGAAGGGTTACCGCGACCCTCGCCTCACGCAACAGCAAGGTCACGGAGCGGCCCAAGTGGCCAATTGGGGACGAACGGACTCCGGCGACCAGTACGGCACCACGTCGGCCGAGTACAAGGCCGTCCAGGACGCCTGGGCCGGCGTCGCCGCCGGCGCCCGCTCCACAGTTGAATCGGAGCGCCCGGTGAGTAGCTGAACCGGGGCCTCCTCATGCTGCCCGGCCTCGATGCCAGGCAGCGCCCGATCCGCAAGCTCCACGGCGGCTCCAACACCGCACGCCGCTCCAGGACACCCACGGTCGGGCCACGGATCCACCGAGACCAGCGGCCTGGTCGGGGACCGGGTCCGCCACGTCGCGCCGCTCCAGCACCCGGACCACTTGATCGTAAGAAGGACCGCGTCGAACACCCCTAGGCGATCGCCGTCGGACAGGTCACACCTCCGAGGCTGGTGAGCCCGAAGGCGCCTTCTGCCCGGACGAGTTCGGCCGACTCAACCTGATTCTGCCGCTACCTGCGCAGCCTCTTCCCAGGTGGCATCCGGATCGCGATCGTGGCCGACAACTATTCCCCGCACCTGGCCACAAGAAGGTGCCAGCGAGTCGGCATCTGGGCCGCGGCGAACAACGTCGAGATCGCCTGTACGCCGACCACAAGGAGCGGGATAGCAGGATCCGCCGCTACATCATCCGGCGAAACCGCCACGCCGACGATCGCCGCCTACGCGGCGTCGTCGACAGGGCCAACGCTGCCTGACCCGCGCTATACGCCAGTGCTCCCGTCGATGCGTTCCCGGAGCAGATCCGCGTGTCCGTTGTGGCGGGCGTACTCCTCGATCATATGGACGTAGATCCAGCGGAGACTCACGTCCTGCTCCATGAAGCGACCGGTGTCGGCCAGCGCACGGCCGGCGCAGTGCTTCCGTGCGCTGGCGATCTCCGCGTGCCAAGTGACGAGGGCATCGCGCAGGGTGGCGCCCTTGGCGAGTTCGAAGCCGCCGTCGGGGGCATCCGGGTTGGCCTGTGGGTCGTAGATCGGCGGGGCCTGCTCTCCGGCGAACACGCGCCGGAACCAGTTCCGTTCCACCTCTGCCATGTGCTGAACGAGGCCGGTCAACGTGAAGTCGGATGGCGGCACGGACGCGACCGCGGCCTGCTCGTCGTCCAGGCCCTCGCACTTCATGGCGAGGGTGGTCCGGTGGAAGTCGAGCCAGCTTTCGAGCGTGATGCGCTCGTCGGCGTTCAGCGGCGGCATGGGCCGTTCGATAGCACTCATCAGTCGATTATCGACATCGGCCGAACCTCCCGACGGGCAGGGCCGACAGCAGGGCGAACGTTACCCGATGCAGCACTAGCAGATACCCGGTCTGACCTGCGAAGACAGCTGAGCTGGTTCGGCTAACAGGCCCCACCCTCCGCCGCCGCTTCTGCCCCGACTGCGGTATGCATCTGGTGTCCCTGACCGTCGGCTCCGCGGCACGCCGCCGGCGCCCGGGCCTCCAACCTCAACCCTCGCGCCTGGGTCGCCGAAATCGGCGACTTCCTCACCTGCCACCTTCAGGACCAGTACGGCCTCGACCCGGCTTCCCTCCGGGCCTGGCCGTCCGGGCTCCACCGCACCTCCGCCGACCTCACCCCACCGACCAGGGCCGAAGCCGAGCGCATCGTCCGCGGCCTCGGCATCCCCGCCGGCCGACCGGTTGTCGCCGCGTTCGGTCGCACCGACCACACCAAGGGCCTCGACATCCTCATCAAGGAGCTCGCCTCGCTGCTCGTACTGACGAACATCGAGGCCACTACCGGCAATTGACCTCTACCGCAGGTAGCCCACGACAGCACATGCCTCCGGAACAGCGTCACTGAGCCGGGATCGGCTGGGTGAGGTTCACCGGGTTGCCGTCGGGGTCCTGGATGTGGGCGACGCGCTGTCCCCACGGCATGTCGTTGGGGCCGCTGCGGACCGAGCCACCCAGCGCCTCCACCCGGCCGAGCGTCTCGTCGACGTCGTCGACACCGATGCTGAGCAGGATCCGCGGCGCTGCCCCGGTCCCCGGGTCCGCCTTGGCCACCAGCCCGAGGTCGGTGTCGCCGATGCGCAAGCCGATGTAGAAGGCCGGGCCTTCCGCCGGTACCCGGAAGATCTCCTCGGCGCCGAACAATTTCGTATAGAAGCCGAGCAGAACGTCGTGGTCGGCAGTGATGATCACTGGCTGGATGGTGGACATGGCACTCCTGTCGAGAACGGTCGTGTCGCTGGGTAGACCGTTCGAGGACGGTGAACTCATCGGCAAAATCCACCCCGCCGGACGATCTACAGCACAGACCGCCGCCCACGACCAGCACGAGCACCCCGAAACGAAGACACGCCACCCCGCTGACCAGCCACTTCAAGATGGCGGAGCTTCACTCACGTGGTCTCCGCGCGAGCGGGGGTGTTCCGAAGGAGCGAGCCTCTCTTCGTTTGAAGGTGACATCAATGGATTCCGTCAGGACTCTTGAACGCCCTCATTCGCTCCTAGCCTTCAGGGGCCTTGCCTTGGCCGGGCAGCTTGCGGCCCAGCCGCCGGCCAAGTCGGGAAGAGGCCGGACAGCCTGGCCCAGCGAGGAGGCGTTCGCGGGTGTCGCCGTCTGCAGCGCTGCTCCGCTGTGAACACCCTGGCCGCACTCAGGTCGATCCGGGCCGTCCGCCCGGACGGCGCTCCGATCCAGGTCATCGTGGACGACCTGTCCGCCCACAAGGGCGACACAATCCGGCGCTGGGCGAGGATGAACCGGGTCGAGCTGTGCTTCACCCGGACTTACATCTCCTGGGCCAACCCGATCGCGGCTCACTTCGGGCCGCTGCGGCAGTTCACGATCGCCAACTCCAACCACCGCAACCACACCGAGCAGACGCGGGCTCTCCATGCCTATCTCCGCTGGCGCAACCAGAACGCTCAGCACCCTGACGTTCTCGCGGCCCAGTACAAGGAACGTGCCCGTGCCCGAAGCCAGAAGGGCACCGTTAGGCAGGAGGCGAGCCAGGGGCAGCCTTCCTGCGGAAGAGGCACCGACCTGCCTTGCAGTCACAAGCAGGATCAGCGGTCGTCCTCGGCGTCGCTGACGAGACGGCCACGGTGGCCTGCGGGCCATCGCTCATCCACGTCGGAGGCGACTGACCGGCATGTCGTGCAGGCTGTCGCCCTCAGGGGGACCACGAGTACCGGTAGCCGGTCGGCCCTTCCCGCTCGATGTTCACACCGCACAGCGTCACCGTGATCACGGCGGCATGCTCGACCTCAGCCTCGGCCCACCGCGTGAATCTGAAACAGCCCCGAGCACGCCCGCTGATCACGCTGGCGCGCCCGAGAACTCCGTGATCCTCGACAGAGTCAAGCTCAGGTCAGGCCGCGACCAGGAGAGAAGTGACCGTGTTGATCGTCAGGGAGGAGGTGGGTGGGCCCGGGGCTGCGGCGAGGCGGAGGGTGGGGAAGCGGGTGAAAAGGGCCGAGAGGGCCGTGCGGAGCTGGAGGCGGGCAAGGGGAGCGCCCACGCAGAAGTGGGGGCCGCGGCCGAAGGCCAGGTGAGGGCCGCCGCCCTCCGTGAGCCGGAAGACGCCGCCCTCGCGGGAGGGGTCGCGGTTCGCCGCCGAGTAGCACAGCAGCAGGGCGTCACCGGCGCGGATCCGCTGCCCGCCCAGCGTCACGTCTTCGCGCGGGAAGGCGAAGGGCAGGGCGAAGACACTCGAGTCGTAGCGCAGACCCGCCTCCACTACCTGGTCCCAGTGCACAGTCCCGTCGAGGGCACGTGCCAGCTCGGCAGGATGCTCGAGAAGGGCGCGCACGGTGTTGACGAGGGCGGCCACGGTCGTGTCGAAGCCGGCCGCGAGGAAGAGCCAGAGGGTGTCCCGGGCCTCCTGGCGGCTGAGTCCGTCGGCGGAGTCGGCCGACTCGTTGAGTGCCGCCACGAGTCCACCCTCCTCCCCGACCGGCCGTTCGAGAAGGAGGTCGAGGTACGCGCGGATCTCGGCGTTCAGCAGGCGCGACTCCTGTGCGGTGAGGGCCGCCCGGGACAGGGCGCGGAAGACCAGGGATGTGGCCCGGGGCCGCTCCTCGTCGGGTACGGCGAGCAGCGAGCACAGCACGTCGAGGGCGAGCGGCAGGGCGAACTCCGTGCGGAGGTCGACCGGTCGGGCGGCCGGGTCGATGCCGTCGAGCAGCCGCCCGACGGCGCCGGTGACCGACGGTGAGAGCGTCTTCACTTGGCGGGGTGCGAACGCGCCCGCCGCCACCCGCCGCAGCCGAGTGTGGTCCGCGCCGTCCGCAGTCAGCATCCACTGCCGGGTGAGGTGGGCGGTCATCGGCCAGTCGGCAGGGATCTCGCCGTCCCGCAGCGCCCGCCAGTGCGCGGGCGAGCGGGCGAAGATCGGCTGGGTGAGAGCCGCCTCCAGTTCGGCGTAGCCGACGACGGCCCAGCACTCGACACCGCCTGGCCAGCGGGCCGGGACGACGCTGCCGCGCGCCCGCAGGACTCGCGCTTGCTCCTGGAGGTCCATGTGTGGGTCGAGGGTGACGGGGTCGAGGGTGACGCGGTCCGGCCCGATGAGGTGCCTCCCGAGTGACAAGTGACAAGTGACAAGTGGCGAGTGGCGAGGAGTGTGGGGCGAGTGGTGGTGGACGTGCGGGCGAGCTCTGCGGGATGCTCCGGAGCCTGCCCTTCAGGACGGGATCAGGACCGCCTTGACCACCTCGCCGCTCGCCATATCCTGTTCCGCGCGGTCGATCTCGTCGAGCGGGTAGCGGCGGATCAGCCGGTCGAAGGGGAACCTGCCCTGCTGCCAGAGGTCGATCAACTGCGGTACGAACAGTTGGGGTACGGCGTCCCCCTCGATGATGCCCTTGATCGAGCGGCCGGACGCGATGAGCAGCGGGTCCACCGTCAGGTCGCCGCGCTGGACGCCGACCAGGCCGCACGATCCCTCGCTGTGGAGCCCGCGGACGAGCGAGGTGATGACCGGGGGAAGCCCCGTGGTGTCGACCGCGTGGTCGGCGCCGCCGGTGATCTCCAGGATTTCCTCCGTGAGCGTGCCCGAACGGCCGTCGAGGGTGTGGGTCGCGCCCAGTTCCTCGGCCAGCTTGCGTCGTAGGGGCAGGACGTCGACGGCCACGACGACGGTGGCGCCCACGGCCCGCGCGGCCATCACCGCCGCAAGCCCGACCGCACCCGTACCGGCCACGACGACGCTGGAACCAGCGCGTGCGCCCAGGGAGTTGACCACCGCGCCTGCCCCCGTCTGGAAGCCGCAGCCGAGCGGCCCGAGGAGTTCCAGCGGCAGCGCCTCGGAGACCGGGACGAGGGCTCGTACGGGGACCACGGCGTGCGTGGCGAAGGAGGACTGTCCGAACCAGTGCGCCGACATCTCCTCGCCCGCGGTGTCCTTGGCCGCGCCCGTGCCGTCGGGCCGACGGCCGGACAGGTTGCGGGGAAAGAACGTGGCGCAGCCGGCCGGGCGGGCGGAGAGGCACGCGCGGCAGGTCCCGCAGGAGTCGAAGGACATGACCACGTGGTCGCCCGTGGACACCTCGTGTACCCCCGGCCCGGTCGCCAGCACCGTCCCGGCCCCTTCGTGGCCCGCGATGAGTGGCAGGGCGACGCCGAGCCGGTCGGTGCGGGGCAGGAGGTCGGTGTGACAGAAGCCGGTGCCGGCCACCTGGATCAGGGCCTCACCGGGACCAGGCCCGTCCAGGATGACGTCCTCGACGCGGAAGGGGAGCGTACGGGAGCGGAGCACCGCCGCCCGGGCCGCTACCCTTGTCCCGCCGCCGGCCGTCACAGCTTGGCCTTCGTGCCGTCCCAGAACGCGTCCGCCCACACGTCCCCGTACAGCCAGTTCCCGGGGGACTCCGCCTCCGGGCTGGTGTAGAAGTCGCGGTGCGCGCGCAGGACGTCCGCCATCGGCAGGCCCGCATCCTCGCCACGCAGGCCCATGAGGTCGGCGGCGAGGCGGATGTTCGCCGCAGGGGTGCCCATGCCCCGCTGGAACGCGGCGAACTCGGGGAGACGCACGATGCCGTCGTCGTCCCGGTCCACGGCCGCCCAGGTGGACTCGCCGACGGGCCGGAAGTACGCGTCGTAGTCGGCCATGCCTCCGGACAGGGCTTTCGCCATGGCCTCGCGCCACTCCTCCGGGGTGATCCGGCGTTCAGGGGCCCAGCCGGTGACGGACGCCATGTGGTCGCAGAATGCCTGCACGGCGGTGTGCACGGCGAGGGCCTTGGGGCTGCCGAGCGGCTCACCGACATAGATCAGGATGCGGGTGAAGAGGATCGACACGTCGGCGAGTTCGATCAGGGCGTCCTGGTCGCGGTCGGCGTGCGCGAAGCACACGTCGACCTTCCGCTCGATCAGCCGGGAGCCGATGTCATGAGGAGTGCGCATGAAGGTTTCTCTCCGGAGAGGGGACGAAGGCGGCCGCACGGCGCGTGCGGGAGGAGGGGGCGGTGAGCGCGTTCACCAGGGGGACGAGCGTGTGCCGGTCTGCGACGGTCCAGCCGCCGTCCCGGGCCAGAGCCCGCAGGGCGTCGTCGGGCTCGAACGCGACCGGGTGCCCGACCGACCCGAGCAGGGCGTGGTCGGAAGCGCTGTTGCCGACAGCCAGAGCGGTACGGAGGTCGGTGCCGAGTCTGACGGCGAGCGCGCGCAGGAGCTCGGCCTTGACCTCGGGGACGGCCGGCAGGGAGAGGAAGCGGCGCGTGTAGGCGCTGTCGGCACCCGTCGCGAGCCTCATGCCGAAGCGGTGGTCGATGCCGAGTTCGCCGGCCATCCGGTCGACCATCTCCTGTGGGCTTCCGGACAGCAGCACCGGCGTGAAGCCGTTCCGGCGCAGGTTCTCCACCAGGGGGGCGGTGCTGTCGAGGAGCAGATGGCGCACCCGGCGCCAGGCGGTGTGGGAGGCCCGCACGGCGTCCGTGTGCCGTACGCCCTCCACGGCGCGGGCGTACGCGTCGCTCGCGGGTCCTGTGGTGTCGCGGAACCGGTCGCCGGCACTGCGGTGGGCGTGCATGGTGTCGCGCACGTGCCGGACGGCGGAGGCGCCTATCAGGCCGGAGGCGCGCAGTTCGTCGAGTAAGGAGAAGCCGAGGGTCCCCTCGTAGAGGGTGCCGTCGACGTCCAGTGCCGCTATGCTCATTCGGCTTTCCCGGGACTCGGCCCGTGGGTGTGAGGTGTGTGGGATGTGCCGGGGGGGCAGGGCCGGCGGGCGGACGCGGTCGGCGTTCTTCTCCGGCCCTGCCGTCGGTGGATCAGGCGGCCTGGAAGTCGGCGCCGAAGAGCCAGTTGCCGTTGTCGTTGACGTCGGTGCTGGTGTAGAAGTCGCGGAAGGCGATCATCAGCTCCTCCACCGAGAGCGTGCCGTCCTTGTCGAGGTCCAGCTTCTCGAAGCCGAGGCGGGCATTCTCCGGGGTGGTACCGAAGGCGAGCTGGACGGCACTGAACTCGGCGGCGGTGACCTCACCGTCGTCGTCGCGGTCGCAGAGCTTCCAGATGGCCGTGGCGACGGGGCGGCTGGCCGCGTCGAAGGCGGCGGGCGAGCCGACGATCCGACGCATGCCGACGCGGTACTCCTGCGGGTCGATCTTCCCGTCCTTGTCGGTGTCGAGCTCCGACACCATCCCCTCCCACCAGTTCTGACAGACCCGCAGCATTTCGGTGGCCTTCGGGGAGTCGAAGGGCTCGCCGACGGCGGTGATCACGCGGGCGGCGAAGGTGAGGATGTCGGCGGCGTCCACCACGCCGTCCTTGTTCTGGTCGGCGTGACCGAAGCACATGTCGAACTTGCGGTCGAGAAGGTCGTTCTGCGGGGCGATGGTCATGCGTATTTCCCTTACATGGCGACCGCACGGCTGTCCGGGTGAACGGCCGTGCGGATCAAACAGAGTCGGGTTGAGTGTACGAATCGGACCGGTCTCGATTTTCCCCGCGGAAGGTTTATTCACTCCAAAGACTGATTAAGCCGTTGACCGCTGGTCGGTGGATGAATAATCGTTTCCCTGACTGAAATTGATGCCACATCAACCCAGCCCAACCATGCGGGAGATGCCTTCACGGGGCGAGCCTGGCCGTGAAGGGATTGGATCCCCTGGCTGATTCACGCTGGATGAATCTCCGGCCGCATGCGCCGAACTCACACATTCGTTCGTAAGGGCTGGAGCCTTCCGGCGGTCAGGCAACTCCCCACGATGCACGTGATCTCAGCTTCACGTAATTCCCCACCCACGTGGCCGTGTCCCCCAACGGGGCGGCGCTCGCGAAAGAGCCGCAGCGAAGTCCCGGCGGCGGGCGAACTTTTCGTACGTCGATTGGTTCGCCAACCTGGCTGGTCTGCCGCCAACTTCGACCGCCGTCATGCGGCGATGGCCGGGCGTCGCACTCGGAGCGTTAGCGAGCTGGCCCTGACCGAGCGCCCCCCGCTGAACTCGACGACGAGTACGACATCCTCGAATACGGCGACAAAACCGGCACGGCTGGTGCACGTGGACCAGTACTACCTGCGGACCGACACGATCGCCGCCGCGAACGGCCGGCTGGTAGCGGCCTAGGTGCGGATGCCGATCACCGCGCACTGGGGCGAGGGCCTGCTGGCCTCGGTGGACGGGCCGCGGTTCATGGTGCCCAAGCGCACGATCAGCGCCGGCCCGTCGCCGAAGTACTACCACTTCAAACGCGGCACCACATGGCTGATCACGGTGAACGGGCCGGCGGTTCCGGTCGTTTCTGCACAGGCGGGCGTGGACGCACGCCGAGGGGCCAGTGGCGCTGTTCAACCAGACGGTGGGGTGGCGCGGCCCGACCTCGGTCTCCAACCCATTAGCACCCTGGAGGGTCCTTCAACCTCCGTACGGCGTTGCCTCATTGCACCGTGCCAGGGCGCGGGCGGTGACGGCCGTCGCGAGCGCCCCGGCAGCGCCACTTCGGACAGACCATCAGCTCGGACAGGGAGAACGTGGCGGTGGCCTCGGGGGCTGGGGGAGGCCAGGTACGCGCGGGTGATGTCGACGCCCCCGTCGGCGACTTCGCGGCGGGATTCCAGCGCGTCCAGGGCTTCGCGCAGCCGCAGCCGTTTGCACGCGCATCGACACTCGGGTGACGACCTCCCACTGACACTCCACTGCAGAGCATCACGTGCAGTAGGCATCCCGCGAGGTGTAGCCGAGCGGGGCCCAGTGCGGGTGCGCGGCCTCGACCCCGGGCGGTGAGAACCGCCACGGAGTGCCGGACGTCGTCCATCGCTGCGCACAGACCCGCCGTCATCGCGCGCTCCTGTGCGGTGGTCAGCAGTTCCTGCGCCATCACGGCCGTCAGGACACCGCTGTCCTACTGCCGGGAAGACCGTGGCGGCCGGCGATGGCTGGTCAGGCTCTGGTCTGTGAGGCGGGAAGTGTTACTCGCGTTCACGGACCAGAGCCCTGGGGCCTGAGGCTGCCCCCGGTCTCCCGGATCTCGAAGTCCAACGCACCCCTTGAAGCTGGGGTGTTGCAGCGACCACTAGAACCTGAGCGGAACCGGGGACTTGCTGTTCAGGTACTTATTGTGATGCCCCTTGAGAACGGCGGCGCACCCATTGGTTCACGCCCTCCGTAAGTAGCGCGACAACAACGACGGCCGCCAGTCTCAGCCACCAGGGGAAGTCGAACAACTTGTCGCAGGTGAATGCGACGCCGATCCCGAATGTTACGGTGAGCAGCAAGGGTAGGTTCTTGGCTTCGCCGCGGTGAGCCATCTGGATTGGTCACTTTCGATATTTGAATCAGTGGAAAAGCTGCCAGATATCGTAGAGGTTGTAGGCGACGCCGGAAGCCTTGAGCGAACCCTTGACGTACCAGGGAAGACCGTCGAACCACTTCTTGAATGCGCTGTACGGCTTGCCGACGGCGGAGCTGAAGCCCTTCACCTTCTCCAGGAGTTTGATCAGCGGGTCGAACTTGCCGTAGGTCTGGGGAGCGGTGCCGTTCGCGATCGACTGGAGTTCTGCGCGCTCCGAGGGGCTGAAGCGGGCGCTCTCGTACCTGAGGAGGTTCGCGGCGAGCTCTCGGGCCGCCTGCTCACTGGTCATGCTGGTGGTCGAGCTGGATGTGGCGGAGGGTGACTCGCTGGGAAGATGACGTCGTGACAGGTGGTTTCACGCCGGGTGAGGGCAGGCGGGGCCGCGCAGCGGGCTGGCTGCCCTCACCCGGCTCAGAGACTATCTTTGGAGAGGATCAGGTCTTCTTTTCACTTCCAGACTTGGAATGCACCACCGTTGCAGCGGTGGGTGTAAACGGCGCCTTCGCGGTTGCTGTCGAGACACAGTCCTGTCTGCCGATTGACCAACTGCATGCCATCTCCCTTCCAGTTTTCCTTCCACTGCTGGTAGTAATTCGCCGGGGAGGAACAGGGTTCGATGTAGACGCGGCCGATTCCATTCCTGTCGGCGTACCAGCTAGCGAGGCAGTAGCCGTTGAAATACGAGTTTCTGGTCGTGATCTTGAAGGAACCGTTTGGGCTCTCAAGGTTGCTCTGCGAGTCGTCCCAGCGGGTGCTGTAGTGCTTCCCATCGAAGATGCCCACCATCTGGCAACGCAGTGCTGACCCTGCATCGGTGTAGACCTGGGCGTTGTTGTAGACCACGAGGCATCCACCGGTTGCCTTGTTGCGCCAGACAATGTTCTCGGACGCCTGAGCTGGGGTGGAGAATCCCACGAGCAGTACGGGAGCCAGGATTGCCGCCAGAACGGGCGTGCGCTTGGTGAACGCCTTAATCACTTTCTTCTCCTTCTTCAGATGCGGAGAGTCCGCGCACAGGAGGTTGCGAGTACTTCCTGTGCGCGTTGAAGTGCGGGAGTCGAACCGGCCGACGCCGGTCTCTTACGAGGATTTCGTTGTTCCTTGCCGCTCCCACAAGCGTGATGAGGGCGAGCGCCGCCCACGACCGATACGACCGCGAGACCGTCATCCGGTCCGGCGGTCCTCCTCGACGCCCGCAACGCACCGCACCGGCCGGCGCCGGACGATCCTTTGCGAGGGAGTTCGACCAGGCGGGGCGGTGCGCACCGTCTATGGACGGGGTCGGTGCAGGAGGAGGGCAGGGAGCGCGCGTTCTCCCATGTGGTCAGGCTGCCCCTAGAGCGTGCGGCGCAGGGTTGGTCGGCCTGGAGACGGCTGTGGTGGAGCTCGACGCCCGGTACGAGGGCGAGGAGACCAGCAGTGCCAGGCAGGAAGGAGGGCCCCGGCCGGATCAGGTCGGGGCCCTCGGCAACCACCTGTCCCCGTTGAGGCCGCGTGGGCCGCGGTTCAGCTGACGGGGGGCGAGGAGGTGATGAACGAGATGTTCGTCAGGATCGGTGTCGAAGGCGGTGCCTTCTAGCCCCGGTAACCACAGCTCCCCCAATAAGAGCTGCCGTCCCTCCCGTCCCGAGCGCCCATGCAGTGCCTTTGCCTGTGCCGGTTTCAGCGAGGGCGCCGGCTGCGCCGTTCTGCTCGGGACGGCCTTCCGTGGGGACGACCGAGCCGCCCTTTTCAGGTTCAGGGCGCGGATGAGGATCTGACGTGGGATCGGAGGAGGGTTCACCGTTGCCCGGCTCCGCAGCCCCCGGGTCCTCCTTGCCCGGCTCCTCCTTGCCCGGGTCGGGGGCTGTGATCTTGGTGCGGGACGGCTCGGACGCTTGCCAGTGCGGGCCATTGATCCGGGCTATGAGATTGGCGGTGTCAGCCGGGGGAACGTTCGGGCCGACCTGGACACGAATCGGTACGACGACTCGCGACGCGGGAAAGCCGACCCCCTGTACCAACGTGGTCGTCGAGAAGGTCCCGTCCGAGGTGGGGGGTTCGGCATCGCGCCATGCGCCGTCGAAGAAGGCCTGGACCCGGTAGTCCTCTGGTTTCGACGCTGCGGGGAAGATCCTCAGGCTCAGCTTGTACGGGTCGTCCTCCTTCAGCGCGCCGTTGGAATTGTCCACGATCAGGTGGGCCTGCGCCCAGTCGCCCCCGGCCTCCATTTTCTCGGGGACGTCCTGCCAGGCGAACTCCGCAAGGCGCGGCCAACGCGCGCTCGCCGCAGGCCGACCGCTCGTCTTCTCGCCGGCCTGCCGTGCGGGATCCACGGACACGGCCGGCATCTCCTGCGTGGCGTCCGGCTCCCGCTGCTCAGCGGCTTTCGCAGCAGTCGTTTTCCGCGGCAGCGGCAGCCAGGCAGACGGACCAGCCGGCCCCGGCTGGTCCGTACTGGCCGTAACCGCGCCGGGGGTTGGGCGGTCCCCGTCAGCGACCCCGTCCAGCTCCGGCACAGCGTCCGGGGCAAACACGGCAGGCTCCGCCACGGCGACTGGCGCGGCCAGGAACGGCGCCGGCGCCAGCACCCCGGCCGCAGCAGCGAGAACAACTCTTCCCAAACGCACAAGTACTCTCAATCTCTCTTATGACTTGCCGGGCCGACGCCCAGCCTGCGCGCAGTATTCACGGTGAATGCCTCTCATCGAGATGAAGTTCGGTCTGCTACGAGGGGATCCGAGCGGTCCTCCGGCGCCCCGCGAAAACGATCTTTGACCAGCCCAACAGCTCATCTTGCACCTAGGCCCGCGATAAGCGAACAGCCTCGGCTTTCGGCCTCCCATCGACGGCGAAGAGTCAAGATGCTTGTCTCTCCCGGAGTGCAGAATGGCTTGCACGGTCCCCCGGCGTAGCAGTCGACTCTTCGGCGACATGAAATATGCCAGCACCGACAGGTCTCCGGCGCGAGATTCGGGCGCAACTTAATGCAAGGGGCAGCTTCATCAAGTTGCACACCGCACGTGCCGGGATCTGCAGCAGGGCTTCGGCGTAGTCGGTGTCGGTGGGCGCCCATTTTGTGATCAGGCGCGGCCGAGGAGTGCGAGGGGCCGGCGGGCGTCGCGTGCGTTGCGGCGGAGGCCGGCGGCAATGTTCTTGACGCCGCTCAGCCGGAGGGCGCCGACGGCGAGGTTGCGCCAGGTCGCCATCGCGCGGGGTGCGTTGCCGGTCCACAGTGGGGAGGCGTCCTCGGCGAAGGTGGTGTTGCGGACGTGGTGCAGGGCCTCGATCTTCCAGTGGTCGCGGATCAGTCTCGCGAGTTGGACGGGGTGGCCTGCTCAGCGGTCAGGCTGGTGACGCGTAGACGGTCGCGATGGTGGTCTTGCCGGTCTTCAGGTCGGTGCGGCGGCGTTTGATCTGGACGGCCTGGCGGGCGCCGGGGAAGAGCAAGTTGTTCACGGTGGCGACCTTGATCCGGCGGAGCTCTGCGCGGCCGTGGCCGGTGCCCCGGGTGCGGCCCTGGAACGGGATGTCCTTCCAGGGAAGGGACTTCAGCTGCTTGCGCAGCTTCTTCTGGTTGCCCTTGACGATCGCGATGTCATGGGCCCCGCGGCCCAGGAGGTAGGTGGCGTGCTCGCGTTGCGTATGGAGCGCGTCGCTGGTGACCACGGTTGTGGCCAGGTCGGCGGCGGTGTCGAGCAGCGGCTGGAAGCGGGTGACCTCGCCGGTCTTCTCGCCGACGTCGAGCTGGGCCAGGACCAGCCCGGTGGTGTGCTCCACCGCAGCGAGTAGGTGGATCCTCCGCCCCTGGGCCTTCGCCGCACCGCGCAGGGACTTGCCATCCACGGACAGTCCCCGCAGCCCGGTGCTCTCGGGCCGGCGGTCGGCAAGCCATCCGCCCACCGCCAGGTCCAGGGCATCACCGTCGATGCGGGCGAGCAGCCGGCGGACCGCCGCCTCCCAGGGCACCAGCCTCCGCGGCCGTACTAGATCGGGGCGCACGCCGAGTCGCTCCCGCACGTGCGGGAGCGCGTCCGCGATCCACTCGCCGGCCGCCAGCAGCGAGGTCGCGCCCGTCAGCACCGCGTACGCCGGTCAGCGTGAGTACGACGGCCAGGGCATGGCGCACGCCGCGCGGATCGCGCGGATCTGGCACCTGAGCCAGCCGCTCCAGCAGGCCGGGCACCTGCCCGGGCCCGACGTCGGACTGCTCGCGGAGCCGGTCAAAGGCAGGGTGAATCAGGGATGACGCGTCGGCAGGCACGGTCTTCCAGGCAGGTCACGGGCGTAGAGCACTCCATGATCACGGGAACCTTGCCTGCATCGCCCCCGGTCACAACGACGCCGTATTCTGGCCCGCCACCCAGGTCGGCCATGCACGACGGGTGTTCGGCAGGTCGGGGCGGTCAAGGAGCCAGAGCACATAACCGGCGTGGCACCGGGCCCACGGACTGTCCGAATCAGCTGCCCGATCGAGCCTGCCCCGTAGGTCAGCGCTGTCGACAGCCCGGGCAACCCGCACGTATTCGCGATCCTTGCAGCGATACGCCCGGTGGACGACGATCTCGACCAGGTCGGTGAGCTTCGCCTTGATCGCCTCGTCCTGGCGAGCGCGGGCCACCTCCCGGATCAGGCTCTGCTTCGTACCCCACTCCTTCGCATGCCGCGTCCACTCCAGGGGGTACCTCGCCTCCCACTCCAGGAAGAGCAACACATAGGGCAGCCCTGGCCACGTCGCCAGATCCCCGTCCACAGGACCACCCCACACCCCATCAGGCAGCGAACGCCTCTGGGCTTGCCGATGCCTCCGGCGCGCCTGCGCAAAGGCCGGCTCCCGGTACTGCTCGTCCACTCCCAGGGGCCGCGTGAGCAGCCACATCTCGTGGGACCGGATGAGCGCGTCCGTGACCTTCCTCTGGGCCTCCGCCAGATGGACGAGCGCCGCACCTCTCACAGCCGGATCCTCCGCTATGAGCCCGAACGCCCAACCCAGCCGCTCAGCCCATGCACAAGCGTCGTCCGCATCTGTACCCGCCTCTTCAGCCACGCACGGGATCATCTCCTGGCGCAGTCGGCTCGCTCCACCCGATAATGCGGGAGACGCAAAGGCTCCGGGGCGCAACGGACCTGATCAGCAACCGCCCGCTATCCCTCACCGCGGGAGCTGTGTGCCTTGTCTGCGATCACATGATCGGGACGGCTACGTGGGCGGCCGGGACCAAGGCGGGGGACGCGCATGCCGTTCAGCAGCGGTTGCGCACAGACACTGTCATGGCGTTGGCCAGGGGTGATCAGCAGGGCCAAGGGCCTGCCGCCGCTGTCGCAGGCAAGGTGAAGCTTGGTGGTCAGACCTCCGCGGGGCCGACCGAGGGCCTGACCGTCCGCTTCGTCCAGTGGATGCATCCCCCTTTTCGACCGGTGGCGGCGGCGTGCTGGTGCGCTCGCACGATGGCGGAATCGATCCTCTGCATCAGATCATGACCCACTGACATATGTTTTTGGTGCCAGGGCTGTAGGGGGACCTCGCACAATCGCGGTATGACCAACATCGTCGACGCAGCCTGGCACAAGGTCCTGACCACTTACGGCGAACCTTCCCGACCGGGAGAACCACCGCTTCTGAAGCCGTTTGCGAAGCTGGTGCGGGTAGCGCATGCCGAACCGCTGCTTCGTCAGCTACACCCATGGACCGGTATGTGGGAGCTGCACTTCAGCAGATGCACGGAGATGAACTACACCTGGGACATCCCGTATATCGGCACGCTCAGAGACGGCCGGTACTACATCGAAGGACCAAGCCGAAACAGCCCGCGGATCGCTGAGACAGACAGCGCGCAGGCTGCAGTGGCGATGGTCGTCGATCGTTTGCCGCCAGGCTGCGGCCCGGCCTTCATCGGCAACGCAGGTGAACTGGCCGCCCAGGAGAAGGCAAGAGACAGCCGGAACCTTGGCGGCATTGAAGACGGGTCCTAAGCGTGTTGCAGAAGGTTGCGTCTGGGCAGGTCGGAGCGGGTTTCGGGGTCTGCCTGCTCACGCGGCCATGGCGAGGTTGTGCATGTGGGCGACGGCCTGCACCGCGTGGTGGAGGCCGTTGCCGCGTTGGCGGCAGTCGCGGAGGACCTTGTAGTGCTTCATACAGGCGAAGGCGTGCTCGACGCGGGCCCGCAACTTGCGGTGCTCGGCGTCGTCCTCCTCCTCGCCAGGCAGGAGGGCTCGTCCGGAGCATTTGCGGTGCGGGACGACGAGCCCGGCATCCCCCTGCCGGTCGTGACCGCCGACGATGCGGCCCTCCCCGCACACGTCACCGCGCCGGCCTCCGAAGCCGGGGAGGGCTCCTTCCTGGGCCGGAAGCCTCTGATCGTCGACGACCTCCTGATGGGGCATCCCGACGACGGCCCCGACGACGACTACCTTCTCTACCAGGACCAGGACCAGGACCGGGGCTGGCTGATCATCGCTGTACGCGCGGACGACGGCCAGAACCAGTTCGTGCTGTTGCCGATCACGCACCTCGAACGCCCCAGCCCGGCTGCCCGGATCCTGCGCAACTACGCGGCGCCTCGCCCACAGCCCTGATGGGCCCGCCTGATCACGGTGGTTACCTTCCAGCGCGTAACGGAGCTGCTTCCGCCTGGACGGGACGGCGGCCGGTCCCGGGCATGGGGCGCCAACACACCACCCCCGTCATCCCTGTGACTCCCGGTGCGCGGCCCGATAGTCTCTGCCTCACCTCACGAGCCTCCTAACTCAGTTGCCCGGAGGTTCAGTTCACGACCGAGGAGCATCATGCCGCTGTCTGAAGGGCAAGCCCTGTACACAGTCGAAGTGCCGCTGGGGAGCGGCGGCGAGGTCGTACGAGTGCAGGTGAACGACTGCGGGGACGACGTCGTGCGCGTCGGCCGCGGCAGTCGTGCCCTCACCCGGGCCGAGCAGTCCCTGGAGCAGATGCTGGATGTCGTACGGCCGGTCGCGGACGCGTTCGTCGGCCGCTGCCGTGGCATGCTCCGGCCGCCTGACGAGGCGACCCTGGAATTCGGCATGTCGCTCTCGGCCGACGCGAAGGTCCTCATCGCGGGCTCCTCTGCGGAGGCCAACTTCTCCGTCAGCCTCACCTGGCACAGCAGCCCCGCCGGTTCGGACACGGTGCCGGAAGCCGAGCCCGGCCCGGATGCCGCGGGCCGAGGCCCTGCGGGCGCCCACGCCTCCGGCGGCTGAGCCGCGCGGGTCGGGCCAGGATCCGCCTGCGCACTGCCAGCACCCTCTCGCTCTCCTTACCGCTCCGAGGAGGCCCTGTGTACGACCAGGACGAATCCGGCCCAACCTCGGTTGGGGCCGGGCACGGCGAACATGAGGATGCCGACACCATCCTCGCCGCGGGGACGGTCCGCCTCCGTGACGGGCACGGCGACTCTGCCGGGACCGGTTTCCTCGTCGGCGACGGGCTGGTCCTCACCTGCGCCCATGTGGTGTGCGACGCTCTCGGGAAGCCGCGCGACACCGAGGTGCTCGCCGGCGCCCGTGTCGCCCTCGATCTGCCTCTCCTCGCAGGACCAGGAGTCCCGGGGCATGACATCGAAGCAGAGGTGGCGCACTGGGTACCGATCCGGGAGGACCGGGGCGGCGATGTGGCCGTGCTTCGGCTACTCGGACCGGCACCGGGGGCGAGGCCGCTGCCCACCAGCCTCTCCCGGCGCCTGTGGGAACACGGGTCCCGCGTCGTAGGCTTCACCGGGGCCTCCGACCGGCCCGTGTGGCAGCGGGGCAGTCTCCTCGGCCCTGCCGGGAAGGGCTGGGTACAGCTGTCCCGGGCCGACGGCCAGACGGTCCGTGTCACCGGCGGGTTCAGCGGCAGCCCGGTCTGGGACAACGCTCTCGGCGCCGTCGTCGGCATGATCGTGGCCGCGGAGCCGGCACGCGACGACCAGCAGGCGTACATGCTGCATCTCGGGGCGCTCGCCGACGAGATCCCCGCTCTCGCCGGCGCGCTCTTGGCCCCGACACCGTTCCGTGGCCTGGAGCCCTTCCGCGAGGAGGACACCGATGTCTTCTTCGGCCGAGAGGAGGATACGGAGACAGTGGTCAGGGCACTGCGCGGTGACCACGCGGCGGTGACCTTGTGCGGGCCCTCCGGGTGCGGCAAGTCCTCCCTCGCCCTCGCGGGGGTGGCGCCCGTGATGCGACGTGCCGGCCACGAGGTGGTGGTTGTCAACTGCGGCCGCACCTCCCGTCCGGTGGGTGCCGTGGCGGTCGAGCTCCTCGAACTGGCGCGCCAGGAACGGTTCGGACCCCCGCGGGCCGTCGGCGTCGAGCGGGTCGTGGCCTGGCTGACCGGGGCGGGCCTCGCGGACACCGTCCACCGGCTCACCGGCAGTGCCACCACCGACCTCCTTGTCGTACTGGACCAGGCCGAGGCCCTGCTCGACCTGCCCGAGGGGGACCTCACGGCTCTCCTCTCGGTACTCTTCCCCGCCCGACGCACCGCCGGAATGCGGGTGCTGTTCACTCTGCGCGCCGACTTCATCGACGCGGTCCTCAGCCACGATCACCTCGGCCCGGTGCTGAAACGGGGAGCCGTCCTGCCGCTGACCCCGATGACCCGGGAGCAACTGCACGCCGTCATCACCCGCCCCGTGGACCGCGTCCCCGGCGTCTCCTACGAACCGGGGCTGGCCCGCCGCATCCTTGAGGACGCCGGCAGCGAGCCCGGTGCCCTCCCCCTGCTCTCCTTCGTCCTGCGGCATCTGTGGGAGGAACAGTCGGGCGGCCGCCTGAGGGTCGACGCGTACGAGAGGGCCGGCGGTGTCTCCGGCGCACTGCGCAGGCACGCGGAGGAGGCATGGCGAAAATACGTCCCGCCCGTGACCGGGACCGGCTCCCCGCTTCCCGCAGACACTCCGGACCCCGCGGAGACCATCACGCACGCGCGACGGCTCCTCGCCGGACTGGTGCGAGTGGTGCCGGGCAGCGGCGCACCCGCACTGCGGCGGGTGTTGACCCGTGCGGAAGCCGGCGAGCAGCGCTGGCGCCTGGCCGTATTGTTCGCCGGGAAGGACGAGCGTCTGCTGGTGCTCCACGGCGGGGCCGGAGTGCCGGAGAGTGTGGAACTCGCCCATGAGGCCCTCATCAAGGCCTGGCCGACTCTGTCCGAAGTGGTGCGCGAGGACCGGGACTTCCTGGCCGCGCGCACGGAGTTGCAGCACGACCGGGAACGCTGGGAGCGGGAAGGCTGTGCCGACGAGCTCCTGCCGCGAGGTGCCCATCTCGCCTCTCTCGAGAGCCGCCTCGCGGGGCGCACCGCCGACCTGACCACGGCTGAGAGCGACTTCCTCGACGTCGCAGACCGGCAACGCCGCGCCGTGGAGCAACAGCGCCGTGCCCGGCACAGACGTATCCGATGGGCATGGGCGGCCGGCAGCCTCGCTCTGGTACTCATCGCCACATTGAGCGTCTTCTTCGTCCAGGAGTCCCGGGTGAGCAGGGAACGGGCGGCGGAAGGCCGGTCCAGGACGCTGGCAGTGCAGGCGGACGAACTGGCCGAGGCCAACCCCGCTCAGGCCGCTCTGGCCGCGATCGCGGGCTACGACACCTCCCCGACGCAGGAGGCCCGCAACGCGCTGATGCGACGGTACTCGGAAATGATGAAGGTACGTTGGGTCCTGTCCGGACTGGATTCCGACATCGACCAGGCGAGTATGAGCGCGGACGGCAGGGTGACCCTGGTGACCACCGTGGGCGGCCGCGCGACCCTGTTCCTCCGCTCCGACGACGGACGAGTGCGACTGGAAAACCTGCGGCTGCCCCGGAAGGTCCGCAACCCTCAGGTGAGCGGCGACGGCCGGAGAATCGCCTACTTGCGCGAAGCCGACGCGCTCCTCGCCTGGCACGAGGTGACCACTTCCGGGAAGCACCTGGCAGGCCCGGCCCACCTGCTCCGGCACTCACAGGCACGGAACAAGGAAGGCGCCGTCCTCGCGGTCAAAAGGTCCAGGTTCTCTCCCGACTCGCGGTTCCTGGTGGAAGCCTCCCAGGTGTCCGGAGGACTGCCTCTCCTGGTGTGGGATCTCTCCAGCGGCCGGGCTCACGAAGTACCGGGGGCCATCACCGACGTGCGCTGGATCTGGTTCGGCGCAGATAGCGGAACCCTGGTCGCGTGGAAGGGGCTCAGTTTCGAATCGGGAGGGGGAGAGCGTTCCTCTCTGCTGGTCATTGATGTCGCCACCGGGTCCGTCCGTGAAGTGGCCCATGACTTCTACTCCATTCCCGAGGTCTCCTGGGACGGGAGAACGGCCGTCGTCTGCCAGAAGAAGGGGGAGAACGTCCGTCTCTACCAGGCCATCCGGGTGTCGGACGGCAGAATCCTCCGCAGCCAAGGACTCAAACAGTCGTCCTGCCAGAAACCGGAGTTCGACACCACCAGCCGCTACTTCGTCGTCCAAGGGGCCGACTCGGGTGACTGGTCCCGTATCGCGATCCACGGCGAGGCGGCGCCCGAACGGTTGGCGCCCCGTCAGCAACTCTCCACTTCGATCGGGGTCGAACGCCTGCCCCTCCTGATGTCCGGGTCGGAAACCGTGATGCCGTTCGCGGAGGGCCGCACGGTCACGGGCGTCAGCATGTCCGTCGGTCCCTCCAGGCCGGCATACGGGTATCCGGTGCTGCTCGGTGACGGTGACCGGATGCTGGTCCGCAGCGATGGGGGCAAGGCGCTCCGCATCGTGGAGACGAGGCCCGGGGCCCGCACGATCGCCCGGGTCGAGACTCCCGGAACGCCGCCGGCCGAGGAGCAGCCCCTTGTCACCGACAAGGAGGAATCCCTGGTGGCGGATGTCTCGGACCACAACAGGATCACGGTCCGCGCCCTGCCCTCCCTGCGTCGACTCAGCCAATTCGCCGTGTCCGCGCCGCCCCTCGACGAGGCGACCGGAAAACCGGGCACGATCGACATCATGTTCCAGAGCGACGACAGGGTGGCCACCTTGTCGGGTTCGGTTCTCGAGTACTGGGACGCACGGCAAGGGCGCCGACTCTCGTCCGCCATAAAACTCCCCAGCCTCGGGCTCAGTAGCGCCGAGGCCCCGTTCTTCACCATGGGGGCCCATCCGGACCCGGCATATGTCACGGTGAGTGTGCAGGGAGAGCCCGACGTACACACCATCGACCTGCGGACGGGAAGGGAGGACCGGAAGCAGCGTATCCGCCTCGCCGAGGACCTGCTCACTGCGGAGTATCTGCCGGATACGCGCTACATGGCGGTGCTCACCACCGGCAGGATCGTCGAGATCTGGTCCGTGGAGAAGGGGGCACCGCCGAGAAAGGTGCTGGGGCCGTTCGGACCGCTCCAGCCGCATCGCTGGACCATGGGGTCCTCCGGCAGATCCGGGTTCTTCCTCGCCTACGAAAGCACAATGGTCCGTCTCCGGGCCGACGATCCCGAGCATCGGGACACCTTCGTGTTCTCGAAGATCCAGCGGTTCCTGGACGCTACCAAGGACGGCAGGACCCTGCTGAGCATGCCGGTGGAGGGTGATCTGGACGACCCGTCCGGCCCCGGAGGCAAGTTGACACTCTTCCGGATCGACCCCGCGCTCTGGAAGGAACACCTCTGTCGTGTCATCGGCCGGGAGCTCACGGCCGACGAACGCACAGCTCTCTCCGGGGAGCTGCCGGAGAGAAGCTGCCCCGACCCCGCACAAGGCTGAGGCCGGATCTCGTCTTGCGGGCGGCCTCCTCATGCCTTTTACGACCTCTGCCGCCATGTAGGCACCTCGGCGACCGACTCGCTGAAACTCAGCCCAGTCAACGGGGCTGTCCAGGATGGGGCCGACGCCGTGAGCACTCCAGTCACAGCAAGATCATGGCGCCGGCCGATGGCCTGTTGCACTACCGGGTCCTCATGCCTGCACCGAGAATGGCTGAGGAAGCGATCCCGCATACCTCCGCCGCTACCCTGGGTGCGACCTCGATGCAGGGGGAATGGTCGGAAGAAAGGTCCGTCGGGCTGCGGGAACGCTGACCGTCACGGATCTGCTCCGGCATCCGGGGCGTCTCATCGAGCAGTTCAACGGGGTTGCTCGGCCTCGCGCCGAGGCGGACGTCGCAGCGTTGCATGCGGGAGAAGCTCACGAGGTCGCGGCGTTCGCCCGTGACGGCCATCGCTTCCGGCAGGGGTCGTCGATTCTGGATCCTGCCGCAGCATCGCCAGTGGTGTGGAAGCCGTTTCGACTGCTCGGCGGAACCGGCGAAGGCATGGCCTTGATTGCTCCGTTCCACATTCATGGGGCGGGCCGGTCGCCGGCCCGGGGAGCGCCGCCGACGCGAGTGCACCTTCCAGGCGGCACTGCCACCCCTGACGATCGCGCTGAACCGCCGGGATGCGCTCGCGCTCGAAGCTCTGGACCAGCTGTGCACCCTGAGTGGGAGCACCCCTGGGGTCTTCGTGGACCTGGCGGAGTACTTCGCCCGACGCGGCTGGAACGACGCCGACGTCTGGCAGATCATGAGCCGGCTCTCCGGTCTCGGCCTGGCCCACCAGCTGGTGACCACCCAGCACCCATTCAACCCGCCCAGCTACAGGGCAACACCGGACGGCATGAGGAAGAACATGGCGAACTCCGGCCGCAGAGCCAACACCTCAAACGTCAGCATCACCCAGCACACCCATCAAGGTGATCCCACAGTCACAGCGGTCTTCGGCACCGGCAACGCCACGACGAACCAGTACCGCCAAGGCGAGGTCCGGGACGTCCACCAGCAGGTGGTGGAGCGGCTGCGCGCGGAGGCCGCCCAGGCTCCGACGGCCGAAGCGGATACCGCCGCGAGCCACGCGGACAACCTGGAAGCCGCCCTCAACGCCGCAGACGCGGACGCCCGCGACGTGGTGCTGGGCCGAATTCAGCGCTTTGTCCAGACGGCAGGCAGCGGATTCCAGGCCACACAGCAACTGCTCACCCTCCAGGGCCTGCCCGGCTCCTGAAAGGTCATCGGCGACCTCAGCACACGTAGTGCTGCAACTGTCGTGCTCAGAGTAGATGTCGGTGCCGCGCAGGTTTGTGTCACTGCCCCTGGCACGTCGTAGACGGACAGTTGGTGGGGCGGCGAGCGGGGCGCCGGCACCGGGCCGGCAGAGCACGTCCTCGGCGGGCAGGTTCGCCCGGAGGGCTTCGCCGACGTCGGCGTTGGCGGTGTCCGGGTGGGCGCCCGGCCATACCCATGTCAGGCTGCAAACGCCGGGGCCGTGCCGCCCGCTCAGGTGGACCGGGGCCGGGCTGTGGTGGCGGAGCTTGAGGTAGCACGGTCCCTCGCCGGCCCTCGAAGCCGCGGTGACCGTGCCCGCGTTGAACTCCTCAGCGTCCGGCAGCCAGTGCACCCGGCTGCCGAACAGGGCGGGGACCGTCCCTGCAGGCGCGGGGAGCAGATGACGAGGGGGTTGGTGCCGGTGGGTGGGTCGGGACCATCCCCGCAGGCGCGGGGAGCAGCAGCCGGAGGGCCGACTTCACGACGGTTGGTCAGGAACATCCCCGCAGGCGCGGGGAGCAGACTCCGTGACCTGTAGTTCTATCCCACCTCCAAGGCTGCTTGCACCACTTTCACCGAAACCGACAAACCAGACACCACTCCCGCGTCTTCCCTGCACGCGAAGCAGTTCTGGACCCTGGCGCAAGTGGCCTTGGCGTCGGGACCATCCCCGCGCGCATGGGAAGCCCACTCAACGACGGCCAGTGGGCGTAATTCCTCCGACGCCCGACGAAGCTCGCGGTCGCAGGCCGGCGGCCTGCCTCCGGCCTGGCCGCGCCGCAGGCGGTTGGCCCCCTAGTCCACTCGCTCCGCGATCACCGCCCGGACATCCCGCCTGCGCAGGATCTGGCGGATTGTCTGCGATGACCGCTGCGGGCCTGAGGCGGGGACGCCGGCCCGGGGCACCCTCAGCACGTTCATGACCTCGCCGAAGAGGGTGGAATCGTTGACGTTGCCAGGCGCGACGACGACTGCCAGGGGCAGGCCCCGGCCGTCGCAGGCGAGGTGGATCTTCGTCGTCACTCCGCCACGGGACCGGCCCAGCACCTGGCCAGCCGACGGACGTGCCGGATCTTCCAGTTCGTCCCCTCCGCCGCCCTCCCTTTGCGAGTATCGGTAGCGCGTGCTGGTCAGCCCGGCTGATCGTGGAGTCGACCGACAACCTCCACTCCACGGCTCCGACGGACTCGTCGCGGACCTGGGCTTGTTCGGGCAGGCGGGCCCAGGTTCCGGCCCTCTCCCAGCGGGCGAACCGGTCGTAGGCCGTCTGTCACGGCCCGTAGGGCATTCACGGAGATATTCATCGTCGTACTCACGTACCACTCACGCAGGGCGCTGCGTTCACTTTCTGCAGGATCTCGACGTTCATGCACCCATTGGTAAGCAAATTCCCGAACCTCTCCGCCCATCCGACGCTTCAGGTGGTTGAAGGGGCTTCGGCTCCTGAGGTGGGTGTGAATGTTGCCCGGGAGGTCTTGTGGCGCAGCGTCCATAGGCTTGCCCGACGGGGCCCGATCGGGTTGCAGCTGGGCCGGCTGCCCCTCATGGCGCCACGAGCCCAGAACGACTCGGCGGCACATCGCCGACCTGCTGCACCCCGGCGCCGACCGTGCTCTCCGCCGGTCGCTCTCGGCAAGGCGCGGCCACCGGGCGCGGGGCGACGGGAACGGTGACCGCCTGGCACAAGGAGGGGCGCCCGCTGGAGCTGGGATCTCGTGAAGGGGGAAGCCGAGCAGGTCCTCCGCCCTGTGGTCCCATCGGACGATGACGCGTCACCGCGCATCGGTCGCCGGCGGTACGCCCGGGCCGACCGGGTCGGCCCGGACCGGGCACTCGGTGGCAGCCGGACGTACCCGCACCGCCGTGACCTTGCACTCCGGGCACGAGATCACGGTGTCGGCATCGGACATGCCTGTGCCAAGGGCCGCTTCGCGTACGGATACCTGACCTCGGCCGAGCGTCTCACCGAACCACTGGTCCGCCGCGACGGCGTTCTTTCGCCGACGAGTTGGGACGCGGGCTGCGTGCCGCCGTCCGGCAGGGTGGCCCCGACGCGGTCGCCGTGATCTCGTCGGCCCGCGCCACCAACGAGGAGAACTACCTCGTCCAGAAGCTCCTGCGGACCGTCATCGGCACCGACAACGTCGACCACTGTTCCCGCCTCTGCCACGCCCCCTCCGCCGCCGGACTCACCGCCTCCTCCGGGCGCGCCGGCGGCACCGACCCCTTCGACCACGTCGAGACCGCGGACTGCCGGGGCCTGGCCTTTCGGCGGCGCCGCGCACCGCGCGGCCGCAGTGTGGCGCTCTCGATGCGCGTGATCGAGTGGGTGTGCCGGGGCCCGTCCGGCCCTTCCTGGACGACCGACGTCGAGATCACACTCGGAGGGTGGCAGAGAGCCGCGCCCTCGGGCCGGTGGCTTGAGGCTCGTGTCGAGTGGAGGTCACGATGACCGTCTCCCCGTACACCGTCAGTGACGTGATGACCCACACCGCCGTCGCGATCGGCCGTGACGCTCCCTACAAGGAGATCGTCGCGCTCATGGACCAGTGGAAGGTGAGTGCTCTTCCCGTCTTGGAGGGGGAAGGGCGTGTCGTCGGGGTCGTGTCGGAGGCGGATCTGCTGCCGAAGGAGGAGTTCCGGGATGTGGAACCCCGTCCTGAGGAGTTCGGAGCGGCCGCCAAGGCCGGGGCCGTGCGGGCCGGGGAGCTCATGTCGAGTCCCGCTGTGACCGTCCACGCGGACGCCTCGCTCGCGGAGGCGGCGCGGATCATGGCGAGGCGGAAGGTGAAGCGGCTTCCCGTCGTCAACGGAATCGGCATGCTGGAGGGCGTGGTCAGCAGGAGCGATCTGCTCAAGGTGTTCCTGCGGGGCGATGAGGAGATCGAGGCAGAGGTCCGCCGGGCCCTGCTCGGCGGGGCGCCGGCCCTGGCGGGCCTCGACGTCGCGGTCGTGGAAGGCGTGGCCGTTCTGCGCGGCGAGCTGTCCGATCGGGCTCTGGTGCCGCTGGTCGCCCGGGCCGTACGGGCCGTTGAGGGCGTCGTCGACGTACGGATAGAGCTCGGTACCCGTGAAAGCGGATCCTGACGGACAATCCTTGTGAGGGGTGGGCGGGTACAGCGGGTACATACGGACATAGAAGGATCGCCATGACCGATCACCCCGCATTCGGCACCGCGACCACGCGGGTCTTCCTCGTGGACGACCACGAGGTCGTCCGTCGGGGACTGCGTGACCTGATCGACGACGAGGCCGACATGGAGGTCGTCGGCGAGGCGTCGACGGCGGATCACGCGCTTGCCAGAGGGCCTGCCCTGCGGCCGGACGTGGCCGTCCTGGACGTACGCCTACCCGACGGCGACGGCATCACCGTCTGCCGGGAGCTGCGCGCGCGGATGCCGGACCTCGCGTGTCTGATGCTGACCTCCTTCGACGATGAGGACGCTCTGCTCGACTCGATCATGGCCGGGGCGGCGGGATACGTGCTCAAGCAGATCAAGGGCGCCGACCTGGTGTCGGCGGTGCGAACCGTGGCGGCGGGAGAGTCGATGCTCGACCCGGCCACGACCGCCCGGTTGATGCACTCGCTCCGGGACCCCGAAGCGGCGGGGCCGCCGGAGGACGAACGGCTCGCGGCGCTGTCGGAGCGGGAACGGTCCGTCCTGGACCTGATCGGCGAGGGGCTCACCAACCGGCAGATCGCCAAGCGGCTGTATCTTTCGGAGAAGACGGTGAAGAACCACATCTCCCGGCTGCTCGGCAAGCTGGGCGTGGAGCGTCGTGTCCAGGCGGCCGTGATCTCCGCCCAAGTCCACGAGCACGAGCACGACTCCCACGGGAAATAGCATCTCCTACTCGTCCGACGCCAGCGGGATACGCCATTCGAGCCGGGTGCCGCCCCCAGTACCCGGCCGCGCCCGAACCGAGAGGGCTCCGCCCAGTCCCTCGGCCCGCTCCGCGAGGTTGCGCAGTCCGCTCCGGGGGCAAGCCGGGGCGATGCCGACGCCGTCATCATCCACCGTCACCGTCAGGAAGCCGTCCTCGGTGACGACGGACACCTCCGCCCGTCGGGCCCGTGCATGGCGAGCCACGTTCGCAAGTGCCTCACCGACGACGGCGACGACTTGGTCTGCCGCCTCCGCCGGGACGTCGGTGTCCAGGTCGTCGATCGCGCGGTTCAGACGGTCCGCCGCCTCCGGGTGATCGACGAACCGGCGGGCACTCCGCAGCGTCATGCCGGTGGCGAACAGGCGTCGGATCGCGATGCCGGCGGCGACGGCCAGGGGCGTGACCACCGCCTCGTCCTCGGCGTCGAAGTCCGTGCCGCCCCGCTTCTCGGTGAGGTAGAAGTTGCCGAACACCTCGTCGCGCACGCGGATCGGGACGCCGAGGAACGTGTGCATCGGCGGGTGGTGCGCCGGGAAGACGTACGAGGAGGAGTGGGCGGACAGTTCGGTGAGGCGCAGGGGCTGCGGGCTGCGGGCTGCGGATGAGCTCGCCGAGGATGCCGCGTCCTGAGGGCAGCGCACCGATCCGCTCACGTGTGTCGGCGTCGATGCCGATGGGCACGGACTCGGGGAGCCTGCGGCCATCGCCGATCACACTCAAGGCGCCGTACTCGGGGTCCCGTTCGGCCATCGGCACCTCCGGTGGCGTCGGGCACACGGACCGCACCCGTCGTTCCCTTCGCTTCACCGTTCACCGTAGTCCCGGTGCGCCGCCGACCGGTCCTGCCGGGATCGGTCGGCGGAACGCGGTGCGGACCAGGCGTGCCGCGAAGAATCCGGCCGGCGCGCATACCGCGGCGATGCCGACGCCTGCCCAGCCGAGCGGCTCGGTCTCCAGGACCGACCGAAGGAAAGGCACGTACAGGGCTGCGGCGGCCAGGAGGGCGGAGGCGGCAACCGAGATCGGCAGGAGCGGGTTCTTCCGGGTGAGCAGCCGGGCACGGAGGCCGAGCACGACGCCTAGCTGCGCGGCGAGCAGGGCGAGGAAGAGCACACTCTGCCAGGGCAGGCCGAGGGGCTCGGGCGGCGAGGCCGGCACCGAGGGTGACGGTGGTGACGACGGCGGCGAGGAGGAGCAGTCGCTGCCACGCGCCACCGCCGAGGATGTGCTGGTCGGGCGGTCGCGGCGGTCGGCGCATGGCGCCGGGGACCGCCGGTTCCGCGCCCGTGGCGACGCCGGTGAGGCCGTGGGTGAGGAGGTTGATCCAGAGGATCTGGCCGGCGCGCAGGGGCAGGGGCAGCCCGAGCAGGGGGCCGGTCAGCATGACCAGGATCTCGGCGGCGCCGCCGGACATCCGTAGATCAGGAAGCGGCGGATGTTGTCGTAGACGCGCCGGCCCTCCTCGATCGCGGCCACGACGGTGGAGAGCTCGTCGTCGGTGAGGACCAGGTCGGCCGCCTGTCTGGCCACCTCGGTGCCGCGGGCGCCCATCGCGACGCCGATGTCGGCCCGGTGCAGGGCGGGCCCGTCGTTGACCCCGTCGCCGGTCATGGCGGTCACCGCGCCGCGGGCGCGCCACGCCTCGACGACGTCCAGTTTCTGCCGGGGGGTGGTGCGGGCGAGTATCCGGACGGCGGTGAGGTCGCGGACGCGTCCGGCCGCCACGTCCGCGCCGGTGACGACCTGTCCCTCCGTCTCGCTCCGGTCTCCCAGGAGGGCTACGCGGGTCGCGACCGCCCGTGCCGTGGCCGGGTGGTCGCCGGTCATGAGGACGGGGGTGATGCCGGCGGCCCGGCAGGCGGCGAGGGTGGCGGCGGCGTGCGGCTTGGGCGGGTCGCTGAGGGCGACGAGCCCGAGGAGTGTCAGCCCCGTGTCCGCCGCCGCGACGGGGTCGGGCAGGTCGTCCCGTACGCCGGAGGCCACGGCGAGTACCCGGTAGCCGCGCTCGGCCAGGCGGGTGGCCTCCTGCCGGGCGTGTTCCCGGGCCTCCGGGCGATCGGAGAGAACGGCGGGGTCGAGTACGGATTCGGGTGCGCCCTTCAGGCAGACGACGACCCGGCCGTCGCCCGCCGCGTGCAGCGTGGTCATGCGTTTGCGCAGGCTGTCGAAGGGGGCCTCCGCGATCCGGGGCCGGATCGCGGACAGTGCGGTCGCGGGCGGGCAGCCGGCCTTCACCGAGGCCGCGAGCAGCGCGGCCTCCATGGGGTTGCCCAGGGCCGTCCAGCGCGCGTCGGGCCCGGCGGCGGAGTCCGGTGGGCGCAGTGTCGCGTCGTTGCACAGCACCGTCACGGTGAGGAGTTCCCGTACGGACGCGAGTACGTTCTCGTCGGCCGGTCGGCCGGCGGCCAGTGCCTCGCCCTCGGGCTCGTAGCCCACGCCCGTGAGTTCCACGCTTCCCTGCGGCGTCCAGACGTGCTGCACGACCATCCGCCCCTCGGTGAGGGTGCCCGTCTTGTCGGTCGCGAGGACGGACACCGAGCCGAGTGTCTCCACCGCCGGCAGTCGGCGCACCAGGGCGTGCCGGGCGACCATGCGCCGGGCTCCGAGGGCGAGGGCCAGCGTGACGACAGCCGGGAGGGACTCGGGGACGGCGGCCACCGCCAGGCTGATGGCCGTGACCGCCATCGTGCCGAGCGGGAGTCCTCGCGCGATCCCCAGGGCGAAGACGAGGACGCACAGGGCGAGGGTCACGGCGGCCAGGACCCGTCCGAGCGCGGCGAGGCGGCGTTGCAGCGGGGTCGGTTCACGGCGGTCGTCGAGCAGCGCTGCGATGCGGCCCAGCGCGCTGTCGGGGCCGGTGGCCGTGACCGTGGCCACGCCCCGGCCCTGTACGACGACCGTCCCCGCGCTCAGTGCGTCTCCGGCGGTCTTGTCCACGGGCACCGACTCGCCGGTGAGCATGGACTCGTCCAGGAGCAGGGCGAACGCCTGGACGAGCCGGGCGTCGGCCGCGACGATGTCGCCCTCCCCGAGGAGCAGCATGTCACCGGGGACGACGTCCGCGGCCGGGATGTCGCAGGCGGCGCCGTCGCGCTGTACCCGGGCGTGTGGCGCGCCCAGCTCCGACAGGGCGGCGACGGCGTTGTCGGCCCGGATCTCCTGCGCGACTCCGACGGTGGTGTTCACGACGACGACCAGCGCGATGACGATCGCGTCGGGGTGGTCGCCGATCGCGAGGGTGAGGACGACGGCACCGAGCAACACCATGATCAGCGGGTCTCGCAGCTGGGCGAGCACACGGGCGCCGAGTCGGACCGGCTGCCGCGCGGTCACCTCGTTGGGCCCCTCGGCGGCGAGCCGGCGGGCGGCCTCCGCCCCGGTGAGGCCCGTTGCCTCACTGGTCGGCGCGGTCGCGGAGGACGTCATGTCGGACTCAGAGGACGTCATGTCGGACTCATTCGCCGGGAACGGTGATGACTGGACAGTGGGCGCGGTGGAGCAGTCCGTGGGCGACGGAGCCGACGCGCATCCCGGTGTATCCACCGTGGCCCCGGCGGCCGACGACCAGGGCCAGGGCGTGCTCGGCCACCTCCGCCAGGGTCTCGACGGGCGAGCCGATGATCACCTCATGGGTGACGCGGACGTCGGGGTACTCGTCCGCCCGTCCTGCGGTCGTCTCGGAGAGCAGCCGGCGCTCCGCGTGGAACAGGGTGTCCCCGGTGTGCAGGGTGAAGACCGGCGGCTGCCAGACGGCGATGGTCCTCAGCGCGCAGTGCCGGAGGTCCGCCTCCTCGAAGGCCAGGGCCAGAGCGGCCCGGGAGGACTCGCTGCCGTCGACGCCGACCACCAGGTAGGGCGGGTCCTGCGTGCTGTGCTCGGCGTCGCCCACGACGACGACCGGGCAGCGCGCCTGTGCGGTGACCGGGAGCACGAGAGAGCCCGCGCTGAGGAACTCCTCGGTGCGCCGGAGGTGCCGGGAGCCGAGTACGACCATGGCGGCCTCCCGGGACAGGCCGGCCAGCACCTTCGGCGGAGGTCCGTCGAGGAGTGCCGTGGTGACCCGGACCGCGGGCTGTCGGTCGTGCGCCCAGGCGGCCGCGGCACGCAGTGCTTCCTCCCCGGCGGCCGTCCGGGCGAGATGCCGAGGGGTGTCGTCGACGTGCTGCGTGTGGTGGGGCGGCGCGACGCCGACTATGAGGTGGAGGGTGAGGTCGCGCCGACGGGCTTCGTCGGTGGCCCAGGCCAGTGCGAGACGCCCGTTCCTGACGGGGTCGATGCCCATGACGATGTCACGGCGCTTCGTCGTGCCGGTCATGATGTGCTCCCGTGTCCGGGGCCGTGCCGGGGGATGAGTTCCACCGGGCAGTGAGCGTGCTGCAGCAGGCTCAGGGTGGTCCGGCCGAGCGTCGGTCCGAGGTATCCGGGCGCTCGCCGGCCGCCGACGACCAGGAGGTCGACGTGCCGTGACGCCTCGACGAGCGCTCCCGGCACGCTGTGGCTCTTCTGTCCCTCGGCGTCCAGCCGAAGGTCCGGGAACTCCGCCCGCATCCGGTCCGTGACCTGCGACAGGGCCCGCACATGCTCACGGGCGGTTCCCTCGGGACCGCCGCGCAGCACGGCCCGCGCACCCGGGTACGGCACGGAGCCCCACACGTGCAGGAGCCGCAGCGGCACCTTGCGCAGCAGGGCCTCGTGTGCGGCGGCGCGGGCGCAGCCGACGTCGTTCTCGTCCCGGACGGCCGCGAGTACGGATCCGGTCTCGGCGGGCTCCAGGTCCCCGCGCACCACGACGACGGGTGTGGTGGCACCTGCCGTGGCTGCCAGTCCGACCGAGCCGAGCAGGAGCGAGGAGAAGCCGCCGCGGCCTCGGTGTCCGACCACGATCGTGCCGCTCAGGGCAGCGGCTTCGCGCAAGCCGGCGGTGGGGGCGCCCCCGCTGAGTTCCGTGACGACCGTGAGACCGGGATGGCGGCCCACGAGCTCCGCGGCGGTCCGGTCGAGCAGTTCCCGGCCTGCCCGCCGGTACCGGTCGAGCTCCGCCGGGGAGAGGGTCGGGGGCGCGGTGTCGGTGTCCGTCGCGTGGACCAGGCAGAGGACGCCGCCGCGCAGCACCGCCTCGTCCGCGGCCCATGTCGCCGCCGCCTGCGCGGAGGGTGATCCGTCCACGCCGACGACGACCGTGCCGAGGCCGGGACGGCCGGTGGTTCCGTCCATGGCTCCTCCTCGCCCGGTCCGCCGGAGTCCCGTCGGTGGCATCCGGTCGGAGGGGCTGGTGTTCTCACCCTGGCATGGGGGTGCCTGTGCCCGGAGGGCCGCTGGGGGCAAGGGAGGGACCAAAGGTCCCTTCCGTCCGCGCGAGTCCCTTCCGTCCTCGCTGGCCCCTTCCGTCCGCGCGGGTCCAGTCGGTCCCGACGCTGGGCCGTTCGGCCCTCGCCGGGCGCCGGATGGGAGGCGGAGAGTGAGGTGGAAGGAACCAGCCACCAGGCCCGCTCGGAAAGGAGGCGTGGTGATGAAGCACCTGAAGGTCGGCAGCCTGATGACCGACGACGTGGTCTCCGCCGTCCCGGACACGTCGTTCAGAGAGGTGGCGAAGCTGCTCGCCGAGCACGACGTCAGTGGTGTGCCGGTCGTCGACGAGGACGACCACGTCGTCGGGGTCGTCTCCGAATCCGATCTGCTGGCTCGTCGGCAGCTGACCGCGCGGGGGCTCATGACCGCGCCGGCGGTCACGGTGCACGCGGAGGAGAGGGCAGCCGACGCGGCCCGCATGATGGTCCGCCGTGGAGTGGAGCGTCTCCCCGTCGTCGACGAGGAGGAGCGGCTGGTGGGCATCGTGACCCGCCGCGATCTGCTGTGCGTCTTCCTCCGCCCGGACCCGGAGATCCGCCGCCGCATACGGGAGGACGTCCTGGCGGGCGCCCTGGGCCTGAGCGCCGACGCGGTCGACGTCCATGTGCTGGACGGCGTGGTGACGCTCGAAGGACGGGTCCGGCGCCAGAGCCAGGCCCGCACCCTCGCGGGTCTCGCCGACCGGGTGGACGGCGTTGTCGCCGTCGTGGACCGGCTGTCCGTCGACGAGGACGCCAGGCGGTTCGCCTCCCCCGCGCACAGCCGGCACGACAGCACCTGGTGACCCCCGCACTCAGACAGGACGAACCGTGCCCACCACTCCCCTCACCCGACCGCTGGTGACGTCGCTGATCGAGGACGCCGTCACCGCGCCGTCGATGCACAACGCGCAGCCGTGGAGGTTCGTCCACCGGACCGGCGGCGACACGATCGAGCTGTACGGCGACCCCTCGCGCGAGATGCCTCGCGAGGACCCCGACCACCGCGGCCTCCATCTCGGCTGCGGGGCCGCCCTGTTCAATCTGCGGGTCGCCGCGGCACACCATGGCCGGCACGCCGTGCCCCGGCTGCTGCCCGCCCCTGACGACCCTTGGCGTCTCGCCGAGGTGAAGCTCACGCCGGCCGGTGCGGAGGGCGACGAACTCGCCGTGCTCCACCCTGCCGTGCGCGAGCGGCACACCAGTCGCTTCCCCTTCACCGAGCAGGAGGTCCCCTCCGAAATCCTCGCCGAGCTGCGTGCCGCCGCCGCCCTGGAAGGCTGCCGACTGGTCGTGCCCGGGGCCTGGCACACCGACACGGTGCTGAATCTCGTCCACACATCCGAGCTGTTCGAAGCCGCGGACGAGGCCGTGCGCGCCGAGGTCGCCACCTGGATGCGGGGTGGTGCGGCCGATGAGGGCGTAGGGACCGAGGGGATACCGGACCGGCATCCGCGAGAGACCCTCACAGCCGGAACCAGCGCTCCTCCCCGGGCGGCACCGTGAACCGCCGTTCGCCGGGGAGCACGACCACGAGCGGGCCCTTCGGTGAGGGCGGGACGCGGACGGCCAGGCGCCCGGGAAGCATGCGCACACGCACCCCTCGATGACCGTGAAGGCAGAGGGTGAAGGCGAAGCGGGGTATCTCCGCCAGTGCCACCGGCGTCACCCGGAACCCGCCCGGGACGGCCTCCAGACCGGTGAAACCACGCTCGACCAGGTCGATCGTGCCCGCCATCGCCCCGAGGTGGATGCCCTCGCCGGTCGTCCCGCCCTGAATGTCGGCGACATCGGCGAGGAGCGCCTCCTCGCAGTACCGCCAGGCGTCAGCACCTTTCTCCCGGGCCAGTACCCAGCCGTGGACAAGGCTGCTGAGGGTCGATCCGTGGCTGGTGCGGCGCAGGTGGTACGCGACGGTGGCACGCCATACCTCGTCGTCCAGCACGTAGCCGAGCCGGGCGAAGAGCTCGGCGAGTTCCGCGGGCCGGAACAGGTAGCCGAGCATGAGGGTGTCGGCCTGCTTGGACGCCTGGTAGCGGTTGACGGTGTCACCCTCCGCCTCCAGGATGCGGTCCAGTCTGCGGATGTCGCCGTATCGGGCGCGGTACGTCTCCCAGTCGAGCTCCGCCAGCTCCCCGTATCCTTCGAACTGGCTCACCACGCCCCGGTGGAAGGGCACGTGGAGGCGGTGGGAGACGTCCTCCCACCGGTCGAGTTCGTGAGGGTCGAGCGACAGCCTCTCGACCAGCTCGGCGCGCCGGGCCCCGGGCAGTTCGCCCAGCAGGTCGAGGCCGCGGGCCAGTACCCAGGCGGCGGTCACGTTGGTGTAGGCGTTGTCGTCGATGCCCGGGGCCGCGGCGTCCGGATAGGCGTCGTGGTACTCGTCGGGGCCCACCACCCCCCGGATCCGGTAGCGCCCCGTGTCCTCGTCGAGGGCCGCTGCCCCGGCCCAGTAGCGGGCGACTTCCAGCAGGATCTCGGCACCCGCCGCGTGCAGGAAGCCGCGGTCCCCGGTGGTCCGCGCGTACCGCCACACGTTGTACGCGACGGCCGAACTCACGTGTCGTTGCAGCCGGGAGCGGTCGGGGAGCCAGCGCCCGGAGCGCGGGTTGAGATGCAGCTCCTGGGTCTCCTCACGGCCCGAACTCGCGCTCTGCCAGGGGTAGACGGCCCCGGCACCGCCTGCCCGGCGGGCCGCCTCGCGTGCTGCCGGGAGGCGGCGGTACCGGTACATGAGCAGGGCCCGGGCCACCTCGGGGAAGTGGAGGTCCAGGTAGGGCAGCACGAACAGCTCGTCCCAGAAGACGTGGCCCCGGTACGCCTCGCCGTGCAGTCCACGAGCGGGAACGCCGACGTCGAGGTCGGCGGTGTGCGGGGAGAGCGTCTGCAGGAGGTGGAAGAGGTGGAGGCGCAGGACGCGGCCCGCCTCCCCCGGTACGGTCAGCTCCCCTTGGGCCCAGAGCCGTTGCCAGGCCGCCCTGTGCGTGGTGAGGAGGCGAGGGTACGCGGGAGCCCGGCGGAGGTCCTCCAGGGCCGCCACGAGCGGATCGGCAACCGGCCGGTCCGTCGAGGCGCGCAGTGCCAGTGTCTTCACCACCGTCGCGGAACGGCCGGGACCGATCGGCAGGCGGTACGTCTGAGTGGTTCCGGTACGCGTGGCCGTTTCCCGTGCGGGGCGGGCGGGGCGGGTGACGGTGCGCACCGCCGAGGCGATCGATATGCCCGGATCGGTGGTCCGGCAGGTGAGCCAGGCGACGCCGTCGGAGGAGAACCCGGTCCGGTGCCGTCCGAGGTGGTTGCTCTCCAGGTTCCCGTAGCGCTCCACCCCGGCGTTGGTGACCGCGCCGTCGATGACGCACCTCACCTCGACGGCCCCGCTCCAGCCGTACGCGCGGAATGTGGTGCGCTGGGCCGCGAGATGCGGGTCTCCCATGTGCACGATCCGGGTGTGTCCGACGCGCAGTCCACGGCCGCGGTCGTCACGGAAGAGCATGACGCGCGTGAGGGCGCCGCCGCGCAGGTCGAGCCGCACGTCGTGCTGTCGCAGTGATCTCGCGTCGGGTGTCAGCCACGGGCCCGGCGGTCCGCCGTCCGGCAGACAGCGGTAGGAAAGTGCCGTCCAGTCCGGGAGGTTGACGAGATCCTCGTTCTCCACCCGCTCGCCGACGACGACCGACACACGCCGGTCGTAGCAGCCCGCCAGGTACGTACCCGGGTAGTGGCGGCCGTCGGCGCGGCACTCGGGGGACGATCCACGGGTGGCGAACCGGCCGTTGCCGAGCGTGCAGAGCGCCTCGACGAGCTGTTCGCGTACCGGCTCGTAGCGGTCGTAGCTCCACGTCCAGGCGGTACTCATCCGTGCTCGTCCCACACGCGGCGAACCAGTGCGCGGAGGTCGGCGACGACCAGGTCGGCGCCCCGCTCACGCAGGGCGGAGGTGCCGTGCCCGTCCGGGCTGCGGTCGATGCCGACGACGAGACCGAAGCCGCCTCGACGTGCCGCGACCACGCCGGCGAGCGCGTCCTCGACGACCGCGGTGTCGCTCGGACTCGTACCGAGCAGGCCGGCGGCGTGCAGGAAGAGCGCGGGGTCCGGCTTTCCGGCGAGACCGAGCCTGCCGGCATCCTCTCCGTCGACGACGGCTGCGAGGTACGAGTCCAGCCCGGCCGCGGTGATCAGCGCCCGAGCGTGGCGGGACGCGGACACCGCGGCGCTGGGCACGTGCAGCGAGCGGAGAGCGGCGAGCGCCGTCGCGACGTCGCTGAAGGCGGCGACCGGGTCGTCGGCCAGCCGGTCCAGGAAGGCGGCCTCCTTGCGGGCGGCGACCGCCCATACGGTCCCGCACCCGGGTGGGTCATCGGGCTCCCCGGGGCCGAGGCGGATGCCGCGGGCGGTGAGGAACGCGTGGGCTCCGTCGTATCGGGACCGGCCGTCGACGAACCGGCGGTACTCGGCGTCCGCGTCGAACGGCGGCCACGCTCCGGGCGCGAGCTCGTCGAGACAGGTGTCGAACGCCGTCTTCCACGCCGCCGCATGCAGGACGGCCGAGTCGAGGAGTACGCCGTCGGTGTCGAGGACGACCGCTCGGGGCGGTGCGGCCGGAGCGGGACCGTTCATGGGGTACCCGGCGCCTCGTCGGCCGTGGCCGGGCGTCCGCCGAGCGCGACCTTGATGGCCCCCGTGTCCGCCGCGCGGCCGAACACGTCGTACGCCTCCTCCATCTGCCCGAGCTCGAAGCGGTGGGTGACCAGCTCCGCCGTCGGGAGCCGGCCGGCCGCCAGCATGCGCAGCAGCATGGGCGTGGACGAGGTGTCGACCAGGCCGGTGGTGATGGTGACGTCCTTGATCCACAGGTCTTCGAGGTGCAGTTCCGCGGGCTTGCCGTGGACGCCGATGTTGGCGACCCGGCCGCCCGGCCGGACCATCCGTGTGCACAGTTCGAAGGTCGCCGGTATGCCCACGGCCTCCATGACGACATCGGCGCCCAGGCTGTCGGTCAGATCCTCGACGAGCTGCTCCGGCCCGTCCCCGGCGGCCACGGTGGCGTCGGCGCCGAGCGTGCGCGCGGCGGCGAGCCGGGACTCCGCGAGGTCGACGGCGATGATCCGGCCGGGGCTGTAGAGGCGTGCCGTGGTCATGGCGGCGAGGCCGATGGGGCCCGCGCCGACCACGACGACCGTGTCGGCGGGCTGGACTCGGCCGTTGAGGACTCCCACCTCGTAGGAGGTGGGGAAGATGTCCGCCAGCAGGACCGCGTCGAAGCTGTCGACGGCGGTCGGCAGGGGGTGCACGGACAGGTCGGCGAACGGCACCCGCACGTACTCCGCCTGGGTGCCGTCGACGAGGTGCCCGAGGACCCAGCCTCCGCCTCCGCGGCACTGCCCGTAGCGGCCCTCGCGGCAGAAGCGGCAGCGGCCGCAGGCCGATATGCAGGAGATCAGGACGCGGTCCCCGGGGCGGACGGTGCGCACGTCCCGGCCGGTCTCGACCACCGTGCCCACCGCCTCGTGGCCGAGCACCCGTCCCGGCGTCACCTCCGGGACGTCGCCTTTGAGGATGTGCAGGTCCGTGCCGCAGATGGTGACGACGTCGACCCGCACGATCGCGTCGCCGGGGTCGTCGAGACGTGGGTCGGGTACGTCCTGCCAGACGATCCTGCCCGGCCCCTGGAAGACGGCTGCCTTCATGGCACCCACCCACCTTCTGTCGCGTGTGCGGACGTCCCCCACGTTCAGGCTCGGCTGCCGCTCCACGACGCCGCATGTGCCGATCGGACCACGAAAGGGACCGATCGGACCCTCCGTTCCGTACCGCTCCGGTGGGACGGTGAAGACCGGCACCCCCTGCGAAGGAGGGCGGCCATGTCCGAGGCAGCCCCGCAACCAGCTCCTTCCCCGGCCGCCGGTGCTGCCGCGTCGCGCCCGGCCCTGATCGGCTTCCTGGGCGGCGTGGGGACGGTCACCGGAAGCAAGTTCCTCATCGAGATCGACCCTGCGCGGATCCTCCTTCGACCGCGGTCTCTTCCAGGGTTTCGCGAACCTCGGGCCCCGCAACCGGGAACGGTTCGCCCGGGACGCCGCCGACGTCCGCGCCGTGGTCGTCACCCACGCCCACCCGGACCATTGCGGCTATCCGCCACACCTGGTCCGGCAGGGCCTCCGGGGCCCGATCCTCACGAGTCCCCACACGGCACGGCTCGCGGGAATCGTGTGGCGCGGCGAGTACCTGCCCGTACGCGCCGAGGTCTTCGACGTCCCCGCACACCACCTGCCTCGTCCACGGCGAACCGGCCGTCCGGTCCGCGACCCGGCGTACGCCCGGTGAGGAGAGAGTCATGACATCCCAGCCGTTCACCGTGGCCGACGTGATGACCAGGAAGGTCGTCGCGGTCCTGCCAGGGGCTGACTTCAAGGAGCTCGTCACCACCATGCTGCGGTGGAAGGTGACCGCCCTCCCCGTCGTCGAGGGAGAGGGGCGCGTCGTCGGTGTGGTCTCCGAGGCGGACCTACTCCTCAAGGAGGAGTTCCACGAGCACCGCCTGGGCCTCGTCGAACAGCTGCGGCGGCTCGACGCCACAGCCAAGGCCGGGTCCCGTCGGGCCGACGAGCTGATGACCTCGCCCGCCGTCACGGTCACCCCCGGGGCGTCCCTGCCGTACGCGGCGCGTCTGATGGCCACCCGACGGGTGAAGCGGCTCCCTGTCGTCGACGCGAGCGGCACGATCCAGGGGATCGTCAGCAGGTCCGACCTTCTCAAGGTCTTCCTGCGCCCGGACGATGAGGTCGCCGCGGTGGTGCGCCGGGACGTCGTCGAGCACCTGTTCCCCATCTCGCGGCAGCAGGTCGACGTCCGGGTCGACGCCGGCGTCGTGATCCTTTCCGGACAAGTCCGCGACGGGACGCTCATCCCCCTCGCGGAACGCCTGACCCGGGCCGTGGAGGGCGTGGTGGACGTCCGATGCGAGCTCGTCGCCGACGGGGCGTGAAGCCCCGCAGAGCAGGAGGCGAAAGCCGAGCACCGACGTGCTCCCCGGCAATCAGCGGTCGATCCTGGAAGGGTACCGGTCACATGTACGAGAAGGTGACAAGCGATGAGGCACCGCAGCGTCGCTGATCTGGTGACGCCCACGGGCGTCAGCGTCGCACCGGAGACGACCTTCGAGGAGGTCGCACGGCTGCTGGACGAGTTCGGCATCACCGCGATGCCGGTGGCCGACGAGCGGAACCGGCCGCCGGGTGTCGTCTCCGAAGCCGATCCGGTGCGTCACAGTGCTGCGGGCACCCGCCCTGGCACGGCCGGCGAGCTCATGTCGGACCCCGCGGTCGTCGCCCGCCCGGACGTCCGGGCCTGGTGCCCGCACTCCTCCGGCTCTGCGACAGGGGCGACGGCGTCGTAGCGGTCGTCGACCACATCGACCACATCGACCACCAGGGCGACACCGATTCGAGGAAGTGACGACCATGGACACATCGCCCGCGCCCCGTGCCGCGGTGACGGTGACAGCCGAGCTCGACGCCCCGCTCTCCCGCTGGCTCTGGCTGGTCAAGTGGATCCTGGTGATCCCCCACTGGATCGTGCTGATCTTCCTCTGGGTCGCGTTCTTCGTGGTGACGGTCATCGCGTTCTTCGCCATTCTGTTCACAGAGCGCTACCCGAGGGGTCTGTTCGACTTCAACCTCGGCGTGCTCCGCTGGTCCTGGCGCGTCTCGTACTACTCGTACAGCGCCCTCGGCACCGACCGCTACCCGCCGTTCAGCCTCGGGCCCGAGCCCGACTACCCCGCGAGGCTCGACATCGCCTACCCCGAGCGGCTCTCCCGTTCGCTCGTCCTGGTCAAGTGGTGGCTGCTGGCCATCCCGCACTACCTGGTGATCGCCTTCTTCACCGGAGGCATGCGCGCCGGCTGGTGGTCGGGCGGACTGATCAGCCTGCTCGCGCTCATCGCTGCCTTCGCCCTGGCCTTCACCGAACGCTACCCACGAGACCTGTTCGCCCTGATCATCGGGCTGAACCGCTGGGTCCTGCGGGTCGCGGCATACGCCACCTTGATGACGGACGCCTATCCGCCGTTCCGCCTCGACCAGGGCGGTACGGAAGCGGACCCCGCTCCCGGCCCGTGACGGCGCCGCCAGCCCCGCCGCAGCTCGTCCGTTCCCCACACCAGAACCGGGAACGTCACGATGAGGAGCACGACGTCCGCTGGGAGAGCTGCGGTGCCGAAGAGACGCACCATGGCGGCGGCCTCGCGTGCCACGTCCGTGCCCGAGCGTCCCATGGCCACGCCGATGTGCGCGCGGTGCGGTGCGAGAGCTCGTCGACCCCGTCTCCCGTCATCGCGACGATCCGGCCGTGCGCCCGGAGAGTGTCGGCCACCTTCAGCTTCGTCTCGGGCGAGGAGCGAGCGAAGACGATCTCGGCGTCGCCCGCCACGAGGAGCGAGCGCGTCAAGTCCGTCGTCGTCCAGCGCCTCGGAGGCGGCGACCACCTGGAGACGGGGTACGCCGATGCCGACCTCGCGGGCGACCGCCGCCGCCGTGGCGCCGTTGTCACCCGTCACGACGTGCACCCGCACTCCGGCCTCGTGTCGTCGCCCGACCGCCGCCGCCACCTCGGAGCGCGGCGGGTCGTACAGACCGACGAGACCGAGCAGGGCCAGATCCGACTCTGCGTCCTCCCGGCGCGACGGAGGCGGGGTGTCCGGCAGTAGATCGCGTACGGCCACGGCGAGGACGCGCGTCCCTGCCCCGGCCGGCCCGTGCACGCCCTGCGCCGCCGCCCTGGCGCCGTCTGCGTCCGCTCCCCGTCTCAGCCGGGGCAGGATCGCCTCCGGGGCACCCTTGACGACGATCCGCGCGCGATCGCGCGCCCGGTCGTCCTCCCGCACCACCGACATCATGCGCAGCCGGGGACCGAAGCGGAACAATGCCCGTCGCCCCGCGTCGCGACGGCCGGTGTCGACAGGCACGCCTCGCTCCGCGGCTCCGGTGACGAGGGCCACTTCGGTCGGGGCACCGTGCGGCTCGCCGTCCGCGTCCCAGGTGACGGTGGTGCACAGGGCCGCCTCATGGACCAGCTCTTGGGACCAGGGACCCGGTTCCGCGCCGTGGCCGGGTGTCCACACCGTGCGCAGAGGCATCCGGTTGCGGGTCAGCGTGCCGGTCTTGTCCGTGCAGATGACGCTCGTGGAGCCGAGCGTCTCCACGGCGCTCAGCCGTTTGACCAGGGCACCCCCACGGGCCAGGGCGCGCACGCCCACGGCCAGCGCCAGGGTGATGGTCGGAAGGCCGGCGGCGGCCTTGCCCGCCCGCTCGAACACCACGGCCCGTGCCTGTCCTTCGACGCAGGTCGTTCCGCTGAAGACGAGGTTGGGCTCCTCCAGCAGCGGGGCGCCGTGGAGCCCGGCCGCAGCGATCCGTTCGGCCGGCACAGACTCCCCCGTGAGCATCGACAGGTCGACCTCGACCCCGCCCTCGGCGAGGCGGGCGTCGGCGGGAACCTTGTCGCCCTCCTCCAGGAGGATCACGTCACCCGGCACCAGCTCACGAGCCTCCACCGTGAGCGGCCTCCCGTCGCGTACGACGAGGGCGTGCTCGGGCAGATAGCGCGCCAGAGTGTCCACCGCGCGCTCGGCCTGGCGTTCCTGGAGCAGTGCGAAGGCTGCGTTGACCGCGATGACCGCCCAGCCGAGGACCGCGAGGCCGGTGACGAAGGCGAGCGCCGCGGCGGCCCAGAGGAGCAGCGCGAGGGGGTGGATCAGCGGCCCGGTCAGCTCGCGTACGAACGAGGAGCGTGCCTTGCGCTCGACCTCGTTCGGGCCGTGGACGGCGAGGCGTCGGGCAGCCTCGCGCGCGGACAGTCCGTCCGGCCCGGTCGCCAGTTCTCGGCGGAGCCGCGACAGCGGCTCGCTCGGGTCGAAGGGGAGCGCCTGGTCGGATCGCCCGGCCTGCCGCTCGGCCGATGTGCCGCCCGGGCGGTCATGCATCGCCCGTCCCGGGACCACTGCCCCGGCGGGGGCGGCCGGACCAGACGGGTTCCACCTGTTCCCACTCCCGCTCCCAGGCGGCGAGTCGACGGCCTTCGGTGCGGTGCCGTACGAGGGCGCGGGCTCCCAGAGCGGTCGCCGCGGCGACGCCCGCCACGGCCGTGCCTCCGGCCAGCGCGGTCATCGCCCGGTCCCCGGTGCTTCCCGGCGAGCGGGCGGGGCTGCCGCTGTCGTCGACCCAGACGGTCAGGGTGCGCCCCTTCGGGGTCCGGGGCGGGACCTGGATGGTCCCGGACCGGTGGACCGCGTCGGGGTACTCCCAGACCGCCGGTGCGAGGGACCGCGGCTCGGCACCGGGCCGGACCGCGACGGGCGGATCCCCGGCAGGCCCCGTCGTGGTCGCCTGCACGGGGTGACGGTGGGCCGCCAGCTGTCGGTCGGCTCTGGTTCCGACGTTCCACAGGATGCCCGCCGCGACCGCACCGCAGATCACCGCGATCGCGATCACGAGGACGAGGACGAGGACGAGGGTGGCATGCATGGCCCGTTCCGTGCCGGACGTTGCCGGCCCGTCGCTCGGTACGCGCTGGTAGCTCATGTCGCACCTCCGGGGTGGGAGGCTTCGTCGGCTCCCTCGGCGATGCCGCTCAGGGCGTGGCGCCGAGCTCCTCACCGATGTGATGTGCCCAGGCATGGATCCGTGCAGGGTTGCGGTAGTCCCCGCCTTTGCCGTGGCGGACCATGGACTGGGCTATGCGCCCCGGTGTCTCGGACGTCATGGCGCCTCCGAAGGTCATGTGCTCGCGCGCCCTCAGCTTCTTCATCCGGCGGGCGACGCCGGGAGGTGGCGGGATCTCGTGTTGCTCGGCGGAGCTGTCGACGGGTCCACTGCTGAAGAGCCAGACGGGCCGGTTCCGCAACTGGTCGGCGTTGCGCCGGGCGCAGCGGCGGGCCTTGCCGTTCCAGCGCCCGGCGTAGAGGGCACCGCCGAGCACGACTCCGTCGTATCCGCTGACGTCGGTGACGGTGTCGGCCGGGAGGACGACCACGTCGACGCCGTCGGCGCGGAGCGCCCTGCCGATCTCGTCGGCGATACCCTCCGTCGCCCCGTGCTTGCTCCCGTAGGCGACCAGGACGCGCTTGGGGTTCATGACTCCTCTCCCCTCTCCACACGCTTCACCGGAATGCTGCGCGCGGTGCCGGCCTTCTCCTCCGGCATCGGGATGACGACGGTGAGGATGCCGTCCTGGTACGAGGCGTCGACCTCCTCGGCGGGGATCGTGGCGGGGAGCCGCAGGGTCCGCCGGAACGATCCGTAGCGGAACTCCGAGTGCTCCTTGTCCTCCTCGTTCTCGCTGTGCTCCGCGCCCACCATGATCAGGTTGTCGTCCACGGTGATCGAGATGTCCTCCGGTTCCATCCCGGGCAACTCGGCCCGCAGCACGTAGCGGCCGTCACCGCTGGTCGTCTCCACGGGGATGGAGTGCGCGGCGGTGCCGGGACGCCATCCCGGCAGCCCCGGGAACTCGCGGTCGAACCAGTCGTTGAAGTCCGGGATGAGGCTGTGCCTGCGTGACACCTTGTCTCCGGTCATCATTCCGCTCCTCGTGTACGGCTCCCATGACCGGACTCGGTGGACGGGTCCGGTCGGAAGCGCTGGCCCCCTCCTGCTCGCGCGCCCCATGCGTGCCGTGTTTCCCCGGTCAGCAGCAGACCTCCTCGACGGAGTGGCCCACCTTGTCCTCCGGCAGGTGCCTGGCGAGGTCGGCCTCGCTGATCATGCCGACCAGGCGGTGGCCGTCGATCACGGGCACGCGGCGGATGCGGTGTTCCTGCATGGTGTCCAGCACCCGCTCGGCATCGGTGTCCGCGCCGACCGTGACGGACTTGCCCTGAGCGGGGTGCCCTGCGGTCATCTGCCGGGGGTCCTTGCCCTTGGCCACGCACTTCGCGACGATGTCGCGGTCGGTGACGATGCCGTGGAGTCGGTTGTCCGGCCCGCAGACGGGATCGGGTCCCTCGTCCCGCCCGGTCCGCGACGGGCACCGGCGCGGGGGGTCCGAGTCCCGGACGAGTCGGCGGCGTGTCCTGCGGGGCACGGTCACTCACCTCCCACGGCGTCGTCGCCGAGCCGCGCCTCGGCTCGGGCCAGGTGACGTTTGACCGAGGCGAAGCTGTCCGGTGCCGCCGAGATGGAGTCGAGGCCGGCGTCGACCAGGATCGCGGCCCGTTCTCGCCACGCACGAGCCCTTGTTCCGCCATCACCTCGAGCACTTCGTCGGCCTCCCCGAGGGTGCGGCAGAAGGGGATCATCACCACGACGTTCGTCAGTCCCGTCCGGTCACGCACCGTCCGCAGCACTCGGCACTCGAGGGCGAACCCCTCGCGATAGGCGTCGCTGTAGTACCGGCTCGCGCCGCGCCGGCCGATCATGGGGTTGGCCTCGTCCGGTTCGAAAGGCCGGCCGCCGAGCGGCTTCGCGTACTCGTTGGTCTTGAAGTCGCTGGTGCGGACGATGGCGGGGGCCGGCCGGCGGGAGGCGGCGATCCGGGCGACGCCGCGCGCCACCCGGTCGACGAAGTACTGGCCCCGGTCCAGGTAGCCCTCCGTGGTCAGCTCGATGACGTACCGGTCGTGGGCGTCGAGCCGCTCCGGGTGGCGCAGGGCCATGGGGTGGACCTTCACCTGGTGGGCGACGATGAAGTCCAGCCTGGCGAGACCCACCCCGTCCGCCGGCAGCCACCACCATCGGAAGGCCGCGGACGGATCGGCGAGGTTCGGCATCACCCGCGTGCGGGCGTCCGGCAGTTCGGTCAGGTCGGTCAGGCCGGTCAGGCTCTCCTCGTAGGGGAGCAGCCCTTCGTAGACGCGTCCGTTCGCCCCTTCGGCGCAGGACACCGTCACCGCCAGGCCGTGGCCCAGGACGCGGGTGCAGTCGCCGGTGCCGACGACAGCGGGGACGCCGAGCTCGCGGCTGACGATGGCGGCGTGCGAGGTGCGGCCCCCGTGGTCGGTGACGATGGCCGCGGCGCGCTTCATGGCCGGCTCCCAGTCGGGGTCGGTGAGTCCGGTCAGTCCGGTCAGTCCGGTGAGTCCGGTGAGTCCGGTGAGTCCGGTGAGTCCGGTGAGTCCGGTGACGAGGACTCCGCCGAGGGGGAATCGGTCGAGGTCGACGGGGTCGTCGAGCGCGACCACGCGTCCCTGGCCGATCGCATCGCCCACGGCGATACCCGTCACCAGCGGCTCGCCCGGCGTGACCGTCAACCGGCAGCGGCTCAGGGTCGTGTCGTGCCGCCGTGACTGCACGGTCTCGGGGCGGGCCTGGACGATCCACAGTTCGTCCGTGAGTCCGTCCTTGGCCCATTCCAGGTCCATCGGGCAGCCGTAGTGGTCCTCGGCTGCCATCGCCCACCCGGCCGGCTTCCGGACTTCGGAGTCGTCGAGCACCCGCCGGCTGCGCTCGCTGTCGGGAGTGTCGACAGTACGGGTGAGTCCGGTGTCCGCGTACACGGTCTTCAGCCGTTTGGTCCCGATCCGCACGTCGATCACGGGGTCGAGGGCCGGGTCCTTCATGCTGGGCTTGAACACGGTGTACTCGTCGGGGTCGACCCGGCCGCTGACGACGGTCTCCCCCAGCCCCCAGGCGGCACTCACCACGACCACCTCGGGGAAGCCGGTCTCCGGGTCCAGGGTGAAGGCGACGCCGGCTCCCGCGAGATCGGAGCGGACCATGACCTGGACGCCCACGGACAGGGCGACGGACAGATGACCGAAGCCCATGCGCTCGCGGTAGTCGATGGCCCGGTCGGTGAACAGGGAGGCGTAGCAGCGCGAGCACGCCGTGAGGAGTTCCTCGGCGCCGCGGACGTTGAGGTACGTGTCCTGCTGTCCGGCGAAGCCGGCCTCGGGCAGGTCCTCGGCGGTCGCGCTGCTGCGCACGGCCACCTCGGGCGTATGCCTTCCGGTCTCCTCCGCCAGCCTCGCGTACGCCGCGAGCACCTCTTCCCGCAAGGCGGCGGGAAGCGGCTGCGAGAGGAGGAGCGAGCGGATGGCCGCGCCGACCTCGTCAAGCGGGGCGCCCTCGTGCAGTCGATCGATCTTTGCCCCGATCCGGCGGAGCAGGTCACCGCTGTCGAGCAGCTCCCGGCAGGTGTCGGCCGTGGTGGCGAACCCCGGCGGGACGCGGATTCCGGCGGTGGAGAGCCGGCCGGTCAGCTCGCCCAGGGACGCGTTCTTGCCTCCTACGCGTCCGACGTCGTGCCGGCCCGGTTCCGTGAACGATACGACCGTTCGTATCGGTCCCATGGTGTTCTCCACGGTTCGAACCGTCTTCTCAGTACGGGAGCGGTCGGCCCGAGGGCGTCCGCAGGTCCAGAGGGCGGGGCCGGCGCGGCCGGGGGCGACGGCTGATCCGGATCTGCTGCATCGTGCTCACCTCTCCGGGGATCCGGACGGCGGTCCGGGACCGGTCTCGTGCTTCCACGGTGACGCCGGGACACGGTGTGCCCCAGGGCCGACGGGGTCAGTACGGCGGGGCCGGTCGGTCCGTGGCAGGCCGGGGCCGGTCGGCCCCCGCAGAGGTACCGTCCGCCCCTCCCCATGGGGGCCATGGAACGGTGATCACGGGACAGTCGGCGCGGTGCAGGGGACCGTGGACCGTGGCACCGAGCCGCATGCCGGAGCGACCTCCGCGCCCCCGACGTCCTACGACGACCGCAAGCGCCTCTCGGGACGCCCGGGCCAGTTCCCCGACGGGGTGCCCGCGTACGACCGCCCGCTCCACCACCACGTCCGGGTAGCGATCGGCGTGGCCGGCGACCGCCTCGGCGAGCAGCCTGCGACGCGAGGCCAGCTCCGCGATCTCGTCACCGCGGGACATCAGCGTCCGGGGCCACGCCCAGAGGACCAGGAGCCGTGCCTCGCGCGGACTCTCCTCCGCCACAACGAAGGAGACGGCGGCGCGGCAGTCCGCCCTCCCGTCCACGCCGACGACGATCAGCGGAGGGTGGACGGCCGTGTGCTCCGGTTCCCGGATCGCGACGACGAGCGCTGACTTCGCCCGGATCCGCAGGGAGCTCCGGCGGGCGTCCGCGGCGTACGAGAGGCGGTCGTGGACCGGTGGCACAGCCCCGACCAGTCGCAGCCTGGCCCCTCTGCGTGCCGCTTCGTCGGCGGCCCAGACGAGTGCGGGAACGGACAGCTCACGGGGGTCGACACCGTCGCCGATCATCGTCGCGACACTGCCCACATGGGTCAGGATGTTCCAAAGGCTCACGACGCGCAGGGCCGCCTTGCGCGCGTCCGCCTCAGCGGCGGCGATCAGCAGCCAGTCCAGGTCCTCGGGCCCATGCACGGCCGCGGTCACCGAACCGGTCTCCGGCCGGTCGGCCTCCCCACGCACCACGATCACCGGGACTTCGGCGCGAGCCGCGACGCCGAGACCGACCGAGCCGAGCATGAGAGCGGCGAAACCTCCGAGACCTCTGCTGCCGACCACGCTCGTCCCGTCCCCGCCTGCGACCTCCAGGAGACCGGTGACGGGTTCCTGTCGGCCGAGCCGCTTGGTGACGTCGAGCCCGGGAAAGTGTCGTGGACGGCTGCTGCGGTCCGGGTGAGCAGGTCGCGGCCCGCTTCCCACACCGCTTTCGCCGTCTCGGCATCGGTCCAGTAGGCGCGCCGATCGGTGTCGGCGGCGTGCACGCGACACAGGAAACGCCGCCGACGGTCCGCCTCGGCCGCGGCCCAGAAGACGGCAGTGCGCGCGGAAGGGGACCCGTCGACCACCCCCACGACGACGTCGCCGAACTCCGGAATGGCCGGAATCCCGCTGCTCATGGATCCTCCTGCGGCGTGCCCGGGCCGGGCGAGCCCGGGGACGGCACCCCCACGCCGGCACCCTGGTGGGCCTCCCGGGGATGGGCCGTTCGGCCCCGATCGTGGCCTGCCCGGCCCTCCTCCACAGGTGGGCAGAGAAAGCAGCCTGAGGACCTGAGGTCCGGACGCCGTCCTCCTCCCGGACGTCGCAGGCCGGATCAGCCAGAGGAGGCAGGTCATGACAGCCCAGGTCACCGTCGGTCTCGACGGCTCCGAGGAGAGCGTGGCCGCCGCCCGCTGGGCGGCGCACGAGGCGGTGCTCCGTGAGGTACCCCTCCGGCTGGTCCACGTGGACGACTGGCCCGACGCTCCGGAGATTCCCGCGACCTACGTCCGCAGCCACACCGAACGTGCCCTGAGCCTGGTGCGGGATGCCGCCGAACGGGTGCGGAAGGAGCATCCCGATCTGGAGGTGTTCACCGAACGGGCCCACGGCCGGGCGGCCGAGGTGCTGACCACGGCCGCGGACGAGGCGGACCTCACCGTGCTCGGTTCGCGCGGGCTGGGCGGGCTGCTGGGATTCGTGGTGGGTTCGGTGTCCCTCGCCGTCGTCGGGACCGCCCGCCGGCCGGTCGCCCTAGTCCGCGCGGAGAACGAGCGGGGCTCGCGGGCGCGCACCGGGATCGTGGTGGGCGTCGACATCTACCACCCGTGCGAATCCCTGCTCGGGTTCGCGTTCGCGGCGGGCGCCCGTACCGGACTACCCCTCCGCTTCCTCCACAGCTGGACGCTGCCCGCCTCGTACGGATACGCCGCCGTGGTGGACCCGGGAATCGGGGAGGAGCTGGGAGCCCGCCTCCACGGAGGGCTGGACGACCAGCTGGAGCCGTGGCGGAAGCGCTACCCGGGTGTGGAGGTCACGGCGAAGGCCGTCGTCGGCTCGCCCGCCCACCAACTGGTCGAGGCATCCCGGAACGCCGACCTCGTCATCGTCGGCCGCCGCACGCGAAGGATCCCCGTGGGCCCCCATCTCGGCCACGTGGCCCACGCAGTCATCCACCACAGTCCCGCGCCGGTGATCGTCGTGCCCCTGGCCTGAGCCGACGTGCGCGGACCGCCACCGGCGGCTCAACGCGAGTCAAGCCCAGCGCCCGGCTCGGTGCCGGGGGCACCCTCCACCCGGATCCGGCGTCCGGTCACCCGGTTCGGCGCGAACACTACGAGGACGTCCCGCCCGTCGCCCGCCCACGGCGTCGAGCACGCCAGCTCGCTGAGCGAGCGGGCCGTGGCCGGATCCGAAACCCTGCGTACCGGGCCGACCAGGAGAACGCTCCATCCCTGGCTGAAGGCCGTGCCGACGTGGTCCTGCTCGAAGGTGATCGTCAGGCCCAAGCCCGCCGCCTTCGCGAGCGGTGTGCCGGCGGCCGTCATGAACAGCACCTCCCTACCGACGACTTGGTAGTTGAAAGAGTGGATCACCGGTCCGTCGTCCGTCACGACGGCGACACGGTCGACGCCGTGGTCGTCAAGCAGCACCCAGCATTCCGGCTCGTCGATGTCCACCGTCCGGGCATGATGCCCGGCCCGGCCTGTACCGGAGCGATGTCACGGCACACCCGGACAAGTCCTGGACGGTTGTCTCCAGCGCGCTCGCCAGCCGGACCATGAACTCGATCCCGGGGCTGGGCAGGTGGTTCTCCAGCAGTTCGATGTAGCCGGGCGTGGTTCCGGCCGGTCGGCCACCCCTCGCGGGAGGTGGCCGACCTTGGTCCTCTCCTCGCTGAAGCGAAGACCTCTCGGTTTCAGCCAGTCCTCCAGCCGGGTCTTGACCTGGTGCACCTGGGCATCGCAGTGCCGCGCGATTACGCCGGTGCGAACATCTCCCTCAGCTCCCCGGCTAGATTTCGAGAACTCCCCTGACAAAGCACTCCTCTTCGCCACGAATGAACCAACGGGCACTCAGGACGGCAGTCATATCATCAGCGTTTTGCGCCAGAGGCCCTTAGGCATCGCTTCTTATGGCGTGATCGTTCGTTGATCCGTGCATGACCGATCTCGTGGAGCGGCTGGTGCCGGACGAGTTGTGGGTGCTGTTCCGGCGGGTGGTGCCGCCAACGGCGGTGATACGTCCGCAGGGCGGAGGGCGGCGCCGGGCGGGTGACCGTGAGGCCCTGGCCGCGATCATCTTCGTGGCGACGTCGGGCTGCACCTGGCGGCAGCTGCCGCCGGTGTTCGGCCCGAGCTGGCAGACGGTCTACCGCCGGTTCGCTCAGTGGAGCCGGGATCGGGTCTGGGCCAGGCTCTACCGCGTGATCCTTGACGAGCTCGGAGCGCGGGGCGAGCTGGACTGGTCGCGGTGCGCGATCGACTCGGTCAGTCTGCGGGCTGCAAAAGGGGGCCGCTGACGGGACCGAATCCGACCGATCGCGGCAAGTTGGGATCGAAGATCCATCTGATCTGTGACCGGAACGGGCTGCCGCTGTCCCTGGGCATCTCCGGTGCGAACATGCACGACAGCCAGGGCCTGCAACCGCTCGTGCGCGGCATCCCACCCATCCGGTCCCGCCGTGGTCCCCGGCGTCGGCGGCCGGCGAAACTGCACGCGGACAAGGGCTACGACTACGACCACCTGCGCCGATGGCTCCGCCAGCGGGGCATCCGCCACCGCATCGCCCGCAGGGGCGTCGAGTCCTCACAACGCCTAGGCCGACACCGCTGGGTGGTGGAGAGAACTGTGTCCTGGCTGGCAGGTTGCCGAAGGCTCCACCGCCGCTACGAACGCAAGGCCGAACACTTCCTCGCCTTCGTCGGCATAGCCGCAGTCCTCATCGGCCACCGTCGACTCGCCCGCACTACTCTCCTGACATGACCAACGAAGCTGCCGTATGGCACCGGCTCGCCGCCCTCCTGCCGCCCGACGACACCCAGGCCGTCGTGGACTACTGGAGCATCGGCGAACAGGAAGGCGGCCTCGAACTGCTTCTCTCCGCCCTACTGCGGCACCAAGTGCCCATCGACGAGACCACCCGGGCCGAGATCGCCGTTGTCTGCGAAGCCTGGGGGATGTGGCCCCATCCACTTGCTCCGCGTATCTCCCAGTGCCCCGGCAGTGAAACCGCCTCAGTCCTGCAACTGATCGAAAACACGGCCAGCGCACCCCTGCCTGCGACCACAGCCGGCTTGGGCGATCAGCTCGTCCTGGTCCCCTGGATCAGTTGCACCACATGCGGCCAGACTCTGGCGCGCACCCACACCCTCGAGCCCTGGGGCATGTCCCTTACTCCTGAGCACTACGTCATCCTGGACACCGGCCAGGGCACCATCCGCCACCTCTTCACGCAGGGAAAAGGCTGGGAAGCGCTGACAGCACTCCGCAACTCGTGCGAGAAACCAGAGCTCGCTCAGCCATAAGAAACGACGTCTTACTGGACCCGACCAGACGACCCGACCTACACCCTGGCCGACGCGCAGCGCGACAAACTCGACCTGATCTGCCGCAAACTGAGCCCCGGCCCCGGGGACCGGCTGCTCGACGTCGGCTGCGGCTGGGGGCTCCCTCACCGTCCACGCGGCACGCGCACACAAGGCCCGCGTCACTGCCGTCACCCTCTCCCGCGCCCAGCACGACCATGTCGCCGAACGCGCCACGCGCGAGGGGGTGGCCGACCTCGTGGACGTCCAGCTGCGGCACTGGCGCGACATCGACGGCGGCGGATACGACGCGGCCGCGGCCGTCGAGATGGGCGAGCACGTCGGTGACGCCGAGTACCCCGTCTTCGCCTCCAAGCTCCACGACGCGCTGTGCCCCGAGGGCCGCCTCCTGATCCAGCAGATGTCCCGCGGCGGAGGCGCCTTCATCGAGACGTACATCGCCCCCGACATGCACATGCGCCCCGTGGGCCGCACCGTGGACGTACTGGAGACCGCCGGCCTGGAGGCCCGCTCCGTCGAATCGCTCCGCGAGCGCTACACGACCACCATCGACGCCTGGCGCTCCACCCTCGAACAAGGCTGGAGCGACATCGAGGCCCTCGTCGGAACGACCACCGCCCGCGTCTGGCGGCTCTACCTCGCCGGTGCCTCGCTCGCCTTCGCCGAACGCCGCATGGGCGTCGACCAGATCCTCGCCGTGCGGCCCACCCGCGAGGGGGCGTCAGCCATGCCGGCCACCCCCACCGCCTGGTACTCCCCCGGCAGCCCCGCGTGAACGGGACCGACTGGGGCGCCCTCGGCGTCAACCTCGCCGTCTGCGCGGGCACGGCGACGGCGGTGCTCCTCGCCACCTTCGCCGCCGCCGTGCGCCGCGGACTGCACCGCCTCGTCGACATCGCCTGGGGACTCGCCTTCGCCGCCGTCGCCGCCGTCACCTGGCTGCTCTCCGACGGTCACGGCGACGACAGCCGCCGCCTGCTCGTCGCCGCGACGACCATCCTGTGGGGGCTGCGGCTGTCGGTACACATCGCCCACCGTTCCCGCGGCCATGGCGAGGACCCCCGTTACACCGCCCTCCTCGACAAGGCCCCCGGAAACCGGACCCTCTACGCGCTGCGCACCGTCTACCTCGGCCAGGCGGCCCTCGTCTGGCTGATCTCCCTCCCCGTCCAGGACGCCTCCTACAGCTCCGCGCCCCTGGGCATCCTGGCGTACTGCGGGCTCGCGCTGTGGGCGACCGGACTGGTCTTCGAGGCCGTCGGCGACCACCAGCTGGCCCGCTTCAAGGCGGACCCCGCCAACCGGGGAGGGATCATGGAACAGGGCCTGTGGGCCTGGACCCGGCACCCCAACTACTTCGGCGACAGCCTCATCTGGTGGGGCCTGTACTTCCTCGCCTGCACCGCCTGGCAGCCGTCCCTCCCCGTCCTCCTCTCCCCGGTCCTCATGACCCTGCTCCTCACCATCGGCAGCGGCAAGCGCCTCCTGGAGAAGCACATGGCCCAACGCCCCGGCTACGCCGCCCGCACCAGCGGCTTCCTCCCCCTGCCACCCCGCAGAACCGCTCGCGGCACACCGGCGAGCACGAAATGAGCGGACCCGAGCGAAACAGTGCCTTCCACGCTCTCCACATGCCCGAGCCCCGGTTTCTGCCCGCGGCAGGCGCGGTACTGCTGCTGCACGGCGGACCTGCCGACTCCCTCGCACCCCCGTCACCCCTCAACCTGCCCGACCTGCGCATGAGAGCTTTCGCCCGGGTACTCGGCGAAGACCCCCGCCACGCCGACGTCCTCATCGGGTACGTCCGCTACCGGATGCGCGGCTGGAACGCAGAGCGCGCCTACCCCGTTCACGGCACGCGTCGGGCCCTGGCCGAACTTGCGGATGTGGCCGGCCCTCTGCCCGTGGTGTTGCTCGGGCACTCCATGGGGGCCCGGGCCGCGCTGCGTGCCGCCGACGGTCCGCAGGTCGCGCCCGTTCTTCTTCGCTGAGCTCGGCGGTGGCCAGCCCGTGGCGGAGCTTGGCGATGGCCGTCCTGATCATCGGCCGCTGGTCGGGACCCTCGCGGGTGGAGGCCGTTCCTGCTCGCGACTGGCGCGCCGAGAGCCGCTCCCGGCTGATGTAGCCATCCCGGTACCCCTGTGGAGGAGCCGTGGACGGCGGCGCGCCCGGCGCATTTGACCGTGTACCCGCAAGATCGTCCACGCTCCTGACCGGCTCCTCGGCCCGTGAAGATCGCCGACCTCGATCCGCCCATGGACGGTTCCGACGACCACCTGGAGGCACTCATCCGCTGGAACTGACCGGCGGCCGGAGCGGCGGCAGTCCTGCGGCGCGGCCCGGGGGGCGTCACACCGTACGGGCGAGCGACGGGGCTCGGTCCGAGGTCCCTTCGGCGGCGGCTGTCCGAGCGCGAGGGCCCGCTTTCGGGAGCGGGTGTTCAGGCCAGCAGGTTCACGGTGCTCTGGAACAAGCCGGGAAACCGGGCGGCGGCCGGCGTGATCAAGGGAGCCATGGCCGGCTGGTTGCGGATCCAGAGCAGGGACCTCGTCAGGAGGCGGTAGCTGCGGGACAAGCGGCACCAGGCCTGTTCGTAGGCCTGCGGGCGGCCCTCACGGAGGCATCCCACGAGGGCGTCCGCCGCCGTCAGGGCGAGGGTCAGGCCCTCGCCGGTCAGCGCGTCGACGTAGCCGGCGGCGTCGCCGACGAACAGTACCCGGCCGGCCGTACGGGCGCGGGCCTGCTGACGCAGCGGCCCGGCGCCCCTGACCGGTGACCCGTCGGCCGTGCGCAGACGGGCGGCCAGCGCGGGGAAGCGGGTCAGCTGCTCGTCGAAGGGCAGTCGGCTCGAGGTGAGGATGGCGACGCCGACCTGCCGTGGCCCGAGCGGAGTGACGTACGCCTCGCAGTCGGCGGACCAGTGCACCTCCACCAGGTCGGTCCACGGCTCGACGGCGTAGTGGCGCCGCAGCCCGTACCGGGGCGGGTGTCGCCGGGCGGGGGCCGGTCGTACGGTCAGGCCGAGCGCGCGCCGGGTAGGCGAGTGCAGTCCGTCGGCCGCCACGAGATAGCGGGCGGTGATCCCGTCCGCGGTCACGTACGCGTCGGACTGGGACACGCGACGGATGCGGTGCGGCACGACGCGGACGCCGAGTCCGAGGGCCCGGGCGGCGAGCGCCTCGTGCAGCACGGTCCGGCGTACTCCGAGACCGGGCCCCGTGCGGAACAGGGCTTCGGCACGCCGGCCGCCTTCGGCGTCCACGTAGCGGATGCCCCGGAGGCGCCCGCCGGGCACCCGCACGCCGAGGGCGTCCAGGGCGCGCACCGCCGAGGGCATCAGACCCTCTCCGCAGGCTTTGTCGATGGGCGCGGGCCGAGGCTCGGCGACCACGACCTCGAAGCCTCGTCGCGCTCCGTGGATCGCGGTGGCCAGACCCGCCGGTCCGCCCCCGACGACGAGGAGGTCGATCACGACGCGGCTCCGGCGGGGGCGAGGGCACGTGAAGACGCCAGCGCGTCGTTCTCGCAGCGGATGCGGACCGTCAGCAGAACGGCGTTCAGCAGCGAGAAGCCCAGGGCCGTCAGCCAGGCGGTGTGCACCAACGGAAGGGCCACGCCCTCGACGACGACCGCGACGTAGTTGGGGTGCCGAAGGAAGCGGTACGGGCCGGAGGCGACGAGCGGCAGGCCGGGCACGATCAGCACCCGGGTGTGCCAGCGGGGCCCCAGCGTCCCGATGCACCACCACCGCAGGGCCTGGGCGGTCAGGGTGAGGCCGAGGGCACCCCAGCCGAGCACCGGCAGGAAGGGCCGGTCTGCCGCCCGGGGTTCGACGAGGCAGCCGAGGAGGAGCGCGGTGTGCAGGACGACCATGACCGGGTAGTGTCCGGCGCCGTGCTCGCGGGAGCCCCGGGCCCGGCTCCAGTTCCCGTTGCGTCGCGCCACGGCGAGTTCCGCGAAGCGTTCGGCGACGACCAGCAGGACCAACGCGGTGTACAGCGTCACCGTCACTGTCACGAGAGCCTCACCAGGCCAGGAGGACGAGTTCGGAGGAGAAGCCGGGCCCCATGCCGATCACCAGACCGGTCGTTCCGGACGGCGGCCGGACGGCCTGAACGTCCTTCAGGATCTGCAGCACCGAGGCCGAGGACAGATTGCCGTGGGTGGCCAGGGCGCGGCGGCTCGCCGCGAGGGCCGAGTCCGGCAGGCCGAGCCCGCCGGCGAGCGCGTCCATGATCTTCGGGCCGCCGGGATGGCAGATCCACGCCCCCACGTCCCCGGGTTTGAGGTCGTGCGCGGCGAGGAAGGACTCGACTTCCTCGGTCACCTGCAACCTGACGAGTTCCGGGAGTTCCGGACCGAGGACCATGCGGAAGCCCCAGTCGCCGACGTCCCACCCCAACAGGTGCGCGGTCCCCGGGTACAGGCGGCTGCGTGCCGCCACGACGCTCGGCCCGGAGGAACCGGCCGGGCCTGATGCCGTACACGCGGAGGTTGGGGAGAGGTCACTGCCGACGGGATGGCCGGCGTCGGCCGGACGCTCAGCGCCGACGGCCACGAGGGCGGCGGCTCCGTCCCCGAACAGGCCGCCCGCCACCAGGTTCGCCGTCGACGTGTCGGCGCGCTGCAAGGTGAGTGAGCACAGTTCGGTGGAGAGGAGGAGAGCGGTGCCCTCCGGCCGTCCTTCGAGGAAGTCGTGGACGCGGGCCAGGCCGACGGCGCCCGCGCCGCAACCGAGCCCGAACAGCGGCGTGCGCCGGACGTCGGGCCGCAGACCGACCTCGGCGGCGAGGCGCGCCTCCAGAGAGGGGGTCGCGATGCCGGTCACGGTGGTCGAGACGACCAGGTCGACGTCCTCCGCGTGGACGCCGGCGTCGCGGAGCGCCCGCTCGACGGCCTCGGCGCCCAGCGCGACCGCCAGTTCGACGAAGAGGCGGTTGGTCTCGCCGAACGAACCGAGATCGCGGTAACGGTCGAGGGGCAGAGCGAGGTGCCGGCTCTCCACACCGGCCGCGGCGTGCAGTCGGCGTACGAGGGCCCGGTCGGATCCGGGCGGCAGGCCGGAGACGAGTTCTTCGGTGATCTCGTGCTGCGGGTAGCGGTGCGGCGGGAAGGCCGTGCTCACCGCGAGGACGCGGGTCATTGCTCCAACATAGGGACAAGGAGGCATCGACACCCTCAACCGGGAGAACACGGGCGCGCCGTCGCCTAGCGTGGGGCGATGCGCCCCACCACGGACGAAGGACCCCACCGCCTCGCCGCTCCGGCGGTGCCCGGCCCGACGGAACGCTCCCTAGTCCTCGGTCTGCTGAAGGCGAGTCACCCGGTGCCGGCGGCAGGGGTGACGGTCCTCACGGCCCTGCTGGCCGCCGCCTTCGGGCTGGATCTCGCCTCCGGGGCCCTGGCGGTGGCCGCCGTCGCCGCGGGGCAGTTGTCCATCGGCTGGTCCAACGACCGGCTGGACCTCGTGCGCGACCGCGCGGCGGGACGCCGCGACAAGCCGCTGGCCACGGGGGCCGCCCGGCCGGGCACGGTGGGCGCGGCGGCGTGCACGGCCCTGCTGGTCTGCGTCCCGCTGTCGCTCGGCTGCGGGCTCCTGGCCGGCACCGTGCACCTGGGCGGCGTCGCGGGGGGATGGGCGTACAACCTGTGGCTCAAACGGACGGTTCTCTCCTGGCTGCCCTACACCGTCGCCTTCGGGCTGCTGCCCGCGTTCCTGACGCTGGCCCTTCCCGGCGGCCCCTGGCCGCCCCCGTGGTTGACCGCCGCGGCGGCCCTCCTGGGGACCGGCGCCCACTTCGCGAACGTCCTGCCCGACCTCGACGACGACCTCGCGAGCGGGGTGCGCGGGCTCCCGCAGCGACTGGGCCGGCGGGGATGCTCGGCGTCGGCCGCCGCCCTGACCCTGGCCTCCTGTGTGACGCTGACGGCCGGCCCCGGGGGCCGGGTGTCCCTCGCCGGAGCGGCACCGGTCGGCGTGGCCGTCGCTCTCTGCGCCGTGGCAGTGGCCGGACCGCCCGCGCTGCTGCGCGGGCGGGGGCCATTCGTCGCCATCCTGGCCCTGGCCGGACTCGACGTCGTACTGCTGGTGCTGGCCGGAACCGCGCCTGCCGGGGCCCGGATCGCGACGTGACCGGCTCGCCCGGGCTCGCGGCGGCAACCGCCGTCGCGGAGCGGGGCGGCGTACGCGCCGGCCGGTTCCGGCGCGTCGGCGACGAGGGCGGCCGCGGCCCGCGTGCGCGGGGACCCGGGTCGCGGCCGCGGCGTCGGCGCCGCCGGACCTTTCCACGGCGATGCGTCGGCTGCTCCCTTCGTCAGGTGTCGGTGGGGGCGTTCGGCGTTCGGCGGAAGCTGTGTGCGGCGGGGGCCGCACGGGGCGGCGGTGAGCCGGCCGGCCGTCACGTCGGGTCCGGGTCTTCGTCCTCGACGACGTGCACGGCCGCTTCCTCGGCGCTCGCCGCGCCTCCGTCGATGCCCTCGTCCCGGGCGATCAGCTCCCGGGTGGTGTCGGTACGGGCACCCTCGTCCGGCGCCCTCAACCGCCCGGCGCGGTCGGTACCCACCTCGGTGTCGATCAGTTCGCCCTCCCCTCCGGGCAGGTCCCCCAGACCGTCCCCTTCCGGCTCCGCGACATCGGGGACCTCCTGGGCGAGCCTGCCGTCCAGGGACTCGCCGGCCTGCTGCTCCTCGGCCGTCGTACCGTGCTTGGTGACGCCCAGCGGCTTCTCGGGAGGCGAGTAGCCCTCGTCCAGCATGGCGTCGTAGGTGCGCTCGTCCACGGCGTTCTGGAGGTCCAGCGGCGCCACGTCCTCTTGCTCCTCGCGGGCGCCCGTGGGCTGATAGGCGTCGTCCGCCGTCTGGTTCTCGCTCATCAAGCGCTCCTTTCGCCGTCGCCGGCCGGATGCGGACCTACACCCGTCGACGGCTCCTCCGTGGCCCCGGGGCACTCGTACGGGGTCCGTCGCGCCGTCGGGTGGGGGCTCGGTCTTCTCGCTGTCTTGCGTGTCGATCACTCTCTGGAGCGGCTGCCCGCGGCGGATCGGGCGAAACGGCCAGGGAGTCCGCTTCTTCGCCCGGTGCGCCTCGCGGCCTGCGCGGGACGGCGGGTCGGCAGGTCGGCGGGTCGGGCCGGCCGGAGCCGGGACGGTGGCGGGGATCTCGCGGCGAGGGGCCCAGAACGGTCAGCGGCGCGGGGGAAGCCGGTGGAGCGTCACGTCGTGCAGTTCCGCCCCCGCCACGGTCAGCGTCATGAAGGAGCAGAAGGGCCGGCGCCTTCGGTCCGTGGGCGAGCCGGGGTTCAGCAGACGCAGGGTCCCGGCGCTGGTGTCCCACGGGATGTGGCTGTGGCCGAACACGAGGACGTCCGCGTCGGGGAAGCGCGCGGCGCAGCGCCGCTCCCGTCCCGCGGCCGCTCCCGTCTCGTGCACGACCGCGAACCGCAGTCCTTCCAGCTCGGCGCGGGCGACCTCCGGAAGTCTGCGGCGCAGTCCCGGGCCGTCGTTGTTGCCGTACACGCCGATCAGCCGACGGGACCTGGACACCAGCAGGTCGAGCGTGGCCTCGTCGATCCAGTCACCGGCGTGGATGACGGCGTCGGCGTCGTCGAGGGCCGCCATGAGGGCGTCCGGCAGGGCCGCGGCGCGAACGGGCAGATGGGTGTCCGAGGTCAGCAGGAGCCGCATGTCTCCCACGGTAGGCCTCCACGGGCGCCGACGCTGCCGCGGACGGCCGCCCCCGGTGATGCGGCGTACCAGTGGCGGATGAGCGTCGACACCAGCCGTACGTAGCCGCTCTCCCCCGCTGCCCTACCCCGCTGCCGCCAGCCGCCAGCCGGGGAATCGCTTCCCGACGACGCGTGCGGCGAGCCCGAGAGCCTGCCGCTCCTCGGCTTCGTACTGAAGAGGCTGTGGGACGACCGGTTCGCCGGCCGGCTGCGCACGAGCACGTACGAGGCGATGCACAGCGTTTCCGGCGCGTTCTGGAGACGCCACCTGTGCGACGTCGTCGGCCGGGACCTCGCCCAGGACGAGCGCCGTGGTATGCCCGCCGGACTCCCGGACCGGGTCTGCCCGGCCTGACACCCGCCGCGCGCCCGTGTCGCGGGCCGTCCCGGATCAGGACAGCCCCGGGTCTGGCCGGTATCGACGGCTGTCAGCGCACCGCTGAATGGGTAGTGTGCCCGCCTGTGACTACCCCGTTACCGCGGCCCGGCCACGCCCGGACGGCCGCCGAGTTCGTCGCTCTGCTGCGGGCCACGAAGACCCGGTCCGGTCTCTCCTACCGGACGCTGGAGCGCGAGGCCCGGAAGGCCGGCGACCACTTGCCGGTGAGCACGATGGCGAACGCGCTGGGCCGGGGGTCGCTGCCGCGGCCGGAGGTGGTGGCGGCGCTCGTCCGCGCCTGCGGCGGCGACCCGGCGGCGGTACGGGAATGGCTGGCGGCACACGAGGTGCTTGCCCGGCGGGAGGGCGCCCCGCGCACCGAGGCCGTCGCCCGGCCCTCCCCGGAGTCATGGGGCCCCCTGGCCGCGGGCGGTGCCGAGGAGGATGCCGGAGGGGACCGCTGGCCGCTCACGCCCTGGCTGCTCCCCGCCGATCCGGCGCTGTTCGTGGGCCGTGAGGAGGAGTTGGACACCGCCTGCCGGATGCTGGACCGGCCGGGGCCCGGGCCATCGGTCGTCCTGGTCACCGGTCCCGCGGGGGTCGGCAAGACCGCTCTCGCCGTACGCGCCGGCCATCAGCTGGCCCCCCGCTTCCCCGACGGACAGCTCTACGCCGACCTTCGGGGGTTCGACGCGGAACCGGCCGAGCCGTTCACGGTCCTCGGGGCGTTCCTGCGGGCGCTTGGCGTACGCGGCGGTGTCGTGCCCTCCGACATGACCGACCGCGTCCACCTCTACCGCACCCTCCTGGCCCAGCGGCAGACCCTGATCGTCCTGGACAACGCGGCCGACGCCCGGCAGGTGGGCGAACTCCTCCCGAACGGCGCCCGCTGCGCCGTCGTGGTCACCAGCCGCACCACCCTGGCCGACATGAGCGGTCACCGGCTGCCGCTCGGCGTCTTCGACTCCGCGACCGGTCTGACGCTGCTGCGCGAGATGCTGGGCACGGACCGCACGGCCGAGGACGCGGGTTCGGCACGGTCCATCGTCGACACCTGCGGCGGCCTGCCCCTCGCGGTGTGGGTCGCCGGGGCGCGCCTCGCCGCACGGCCGCACTGGCCGCTGCGGAAGGTCGCCCGCGCCCTCGCCGACGAACAGCGCCGACTCGACGAACTGGCCGTCGGGCACATCGCCGTACGCGCCAGCCTCGACCTGTCCTACCAGGGGATGACGCCGGCCACCCAGCACGCTCTTGGCCTCCTCGCCCTGATGCCTACGGCCGACTTCGGGGTCTGGGCCCTGGCCGCCCTGCTGGGGGTCGACCTGGTGGAGGCGGAGAAGGTGCTCGACGACCTGGTGGAGGTCCACCTCGTCGGGGTCCGCGCGGTCGGCACCACCGGCATCCGCTACCAACTGCACGATCTCGTACGGGTACTCGCGCGCGAACGGGCCAGCGGCGAGCTGCGACGGCAGGAGCGCGCCGAGGCGCTCACCCGGCTCCTCGGCGCCGCCCTCCATCTGGCCGACCGAGCGGCGGACACGCTCAGCGTCGACTTCCAGGGCGTCTCGCAGAGTGACCTGGTCTCCTGGCGGCTCTCTCCCGGGGACACGGAGCAGTTGCTCGCCGCTCCGCTCGCGTGGTTCACGGAGGAGCGGCAGTTCCTCATCCAGGTGGCGGACCAGGCGCTGGACCGCTCGGAGGTGGCGCCGGCGGCGGGGCTGGCGACCACGCTGACGACGCTCTTCCAGGTCGGCGGGCACTTCGACGACTGGGAGCGTTTGCAGAAGCGGTCGTTGAAGGCCGCCACGCACGTCGGCGACCGGCGCAGCGCCTCGCAGCTCCACCGCTGCCTGGGCGAACTCACCACCATTCTCGACCGGTACCCCGAGGCGCTGGACCACTTCGAGCAGGCGCTGCTGCTCGCCGAGGGCCTGGGGCCGTCGTACCGGGCGAGTGCGACCGCCGGTCTCGCGTACGTACACCGGCTCCTCGGACAGTACGAGGCCGCCGTGCGGCGCTTCGAGGAGGCCGCCGAGCTGGCACGGAAGGCGGGGAACGTCAACTGTCTCGTCTACGCGACCACCGGCATCGGTGTCATCGCGCTCGAACACGGCCGGGTCCCGGCGGCCATGGAGCGGTTCACGGAGGGCCTGCGCGTGAGCCGGAGCGGCGGCTACCGCCCCGGTGAGGCCCAGGCCCTGCGGTGTCTGGGGCAGAGCCATCGCGCCCTCGGGGCCTACGCCCCCGCCGCCGAGTCCTTCCGGCTGGCCGCCGCGATCAGCACGGAACTCGGCGACCGGCTCGGGGCCACGCACGCGACCTGCTGGCTCGGCGACATCCTGGTCCGCCAGGGCTCCCTCCACGAGGGTCGCCGCATGCTGGCCCGCAGCCTGTGGACCTACCGCGAGTTCGGCAACATCTGGGGCGAGGCGGCCGCCCTGAACGCCTTGGCGGAGGCCCAGTTGTCCGCCGGCCGGCCGGAGCACGCCCGTCGGCGCGCGGAGGCCGCCGTGCGGCTGTGGCAGGACATCGGCGCCCGGACCTGGCTGGCCACCGGTCTCGACACGCTGGCCGAGGCTCACGCCCTGGGCGGCGACCACGACGCGGCGGCCCGAACCCGCGAGGCGGCCGCGGCGGCCCGGCGCGGAGCCGTGGCCCTTCCCTCCGGGGCGGGGCCGGCCGACGGCTAGCGGGGGCGGCCGGCGGCGCCCCGCGGCCGCACGGCACACGGTGGTCAGGCATCGCCGGGCCTGAGGCCGTGGCGGACCCGGCCGAGAACCACCGCGGCGAGCCGGTCGAACGGTACGGGTCCGGTCTGGCGGGAGTCGTAGCTGACCTCGTGGTTGTCACCGAGGACGTAGACGTGCCGGGCCGGCACGAGGTCCGTCGAGGAAGGCCGGCCGGGTGTCCGGTCTCCGGGAAGGGCGGCGACGCGTTTGATCACGGCGGTGGGCAAGGGCCCGCCGGGCAGGGCGTCCTGGCCCTCCGTGACGTCCCCCGCCGCGCCCCCGGCCGGTCGCATCCGGATCGCGACGACCGCCCCTCTGCGCACGAGGCGTGCCGGCACTTTGAGGGCCAGCAGCCGGTCCCCGTCACGGTAGGTGGGGGTCATGCTGGAGCCGCTGACGTCGAGCAGGACGCAACGGCGCCGGAGCAGGAACGCGACCGCGCACCCCAGGACCGACAGCCCGGCGGCACTTCCCGCCGCCACGTACGCGGAACGCCTCCGCACCGGCCGCGTCACGGACTCAGACCGGGCAGCACGAGGGGGTGGGACGTGCCTGTCTCTTCGTCCGCCACGTCGTCACCGGAGCCGTCCGTCCGTTCGCGGTAGCCGCGGGACTGCAGCGTGAACAGCCGGTGGTAGGTCCCTTCGCGGTCCATCAGGGCGGCGTGGTCGCCCAGTTCGGTGATGCGCCCGTCCTGGAGGACCGCGATGGTGTCGGCGTCCTTGACCGCGCCGAGCCGGTGCGAGATCAGCACGCTGGTGCGGCCGGAGCGGCGGGCCCGCAGCCGGTTGTGGATCTCGTGCTCGGCGGCCGGGTCCAGACCGGAGCTGGGCTCGTCCAGGATCAGCAGGTCGGCGTCGGCACGCAGGAACGAGCGCGCGAGGCCGATCCGTTGCCACTGCCCTCCGGACAGCTGTACGCCGGACGCGTGGTCGTCCTCGCCCCGGAACGTGCGGCTCAGCAGGGTGGAGTACCCGTGGGGCAGCCGCGTCACGTCCTCGTGCACGCCCGCCAGCCGGGCCGCCGCCTCACAGCGTTCCGGTACGTCGAGGGCGCTCAGGTCGCCGACGGCGATGTTCTCGCGGGCCGTGAGCTCGTAGCGCATCGGCTCCTGGAAGGTGGCGGCGACACGGCGCCGCAGCTCCACCGGGTCCATGGCGTGCAGGTCGACTCCGTCCCAGAGGATGCGGCCGCGGGTGGGATCGTAGAACCGGCACAGCAGCTTGACCAGCGTCGACTTCCCCGAGCCGTTGACGCCCACGAGGGACAGCGCCTTCCCCGCCTCGATGCGCAGGTCGACGCCGCGCAGCACCCAGGGGGTGCCCTCGTCGTAGCGGAACCACACGTCCCGCAGTTCGACGGCGTCCCGCAGGGGCGGGACCGCGGTGGCGCGCCGGGGGGCGGGGAGGTCGGGGCCGAGTCCCACGACGGTGACGTAGTGATCGAACATCATGAGGGAGTGGTGCACCTGCCCGGTCTCACCGGCCAGTCCCGCGATGGCGCTCTGTACGGCGGGGATGGCGGCCAGCACAAGGGAGACGCCGCCGACCGTCATGGTCCCCCGTGCGGCGGAGGCGACCGCCCACAGCAGTGCGGCGCCCGCCAGGAGGGAGGCGGCCACCTGAAGGCAGGTCTGCACGCGCAGTTCCCTGCGGTCCATCAGCTCCCGCAGCCCGTCGGCCCTGCGCCGTTCGGCCAGCAGACGTTCCCGGAAGAAGCGTCCGGCGGCGTAGAGCCGGATCTCCTTCGCGGCCTCCACGCTCGACAGCAGCGTCGCGTAGAAGAGTTCCCGGCGCTCGGCGGGGCTGATCTCCCAGAAGGTGGCGGCACGCCGGCGGCTGAGCACGATCTCCGCCCAGAGCACGGGGACACCGGACAGCGACACGACGACGGCGAGCAGAGGATGCAGGACGGCGAGGGAGCCGAGGAATCCGACGAGGAGGACGCAGCCGCGGACGATGCCCGCCACGGCCTGGACCACCTGGAAGGGGGCGAGCCCGCCGGCGTGCTGCGCCATCCGGAGACGGTCCAGGAACTCCGGGTTCTCGAAACGGCCCAGCCCCACGAAGCCGTCGACGGCGGTGTGCAGCCGTTCCTGGACGAGGAGACTGGTCGCCCGGGTCATCCTGGCCTGGAGGTAGGCGGTGAGCTGAGGGGCGCCGGCCGACACTGCGCCGGCGACGGCCAGCGCGACGGCGGGGCCGAGGCTCCCGCGTATGCCGTTGCCCGCCGCGAGCCCGTCCAGGATGTCCTTGACCAGCCACGTGACCACCACGGGCGCAGCGGCGGACACCACGGTCACGGCCAGGAACCCGGCCATCGCGGCGGGGGTCGCCCGCAGGCCGAGCCCGAGGGCCGAGGTCACCGCGTGGTGAAGCGGCACCGCGCGGAGTGGCGCGGCGGCACCCGGGGCGGGACTCATGCCCGCCCGGCCGGAACGGCCGTGAGGACCGAGTCCCCGACCGCGGCCACGGTGGGCGGCTCCCCGGCGACCGCCGAGACGGCGAACTGGGCGGGGAAGGCCCTGACGCCGAAGGCGCTCGCGCAGGGCCCCTCCGGTGTCTCCCGGATGACCCGGACCACGGAAGAGAGCTGCTCGGCCATCGCCTGGGCCTCGTCCGCGTACCGCTGCTCGTGGCTCCCCGCCACCACGACGGCGATCGCCTGGCGCCGTCCCTGGAGCGCGCCGACCTGCTCCACGAAGCGGGGCAGCTTGTCCCGGCACGGCTTGCAGCCCGGGGTGAAGAACGACACCACGGCGCCGTCCGTGAGGTCGCGTTCCGTCAGGGGCATGCCCTCGATGCACCGGGAGCTGAAGGGCGCCACGGTCGCGCCCACGGGGATGCCGCCGTCCTCCGTGAGGGCCGGGGCGGCGGAGGAGCGGTTCCGCAGCCGGCGGAGGACCGCGAGCGTCAGCAGGAGGTCCAGCGCGCAGAGCGCGCCGACGACCACCAGCGCTATGGCCAGGTAGACCACGGGAGGCCTCTTCTCGGTAGAGGGGATCAGATGCTCGTACGGGTCGGGGCGGCGGGTGTGGGCCGCAGCAGCGTGACGAGTTCGTCTCCGACGACCAGGAGGAGAGCGGCCGTCGCCCCGCACAGCCAGGCGGTGAACCGGGCCTGCCAGGTGAGGTGCCCGCCGTCCCACACGCCGGGGGCGGCCGTCGCCGCGACGGCGAGGAGCAGGGCGTTGCGGACGAGTTGGGGAGGGCCGACGGGGCCCGCCGAGGTGCCGAAGCAGCGGCAGGCCACCTGTTGTCCGGCGCGCAGGGCGCGGGCGACGGCGTAGGTGAACGAGGCCAGCAGACCGCTCGTCGTCAGAAGACCGGTCAGCGCGGGAAGCCGGCCGCCATAGGCCTCGGGCCAGGCCAGGAGCACGGCGCCCGCCGCTTCCGCGACGACGACGCCCACCGCGAGGGCAGGCGCCCGGGCGGCGGACACCCGCCCCAGCGTCTCCACGGAGTACGTGAAGGCATGGAAGGACTCCGCGTTCCTGATCTTTCCGAGTACTGCCGCCGCGAAGACGAGGACGAGCGCGATCCGGCTTACGGCCGAGACGAATTCCACTGGGTCTCCCGGGGAGAGATCCGTGGCCCGGCCCTGGTGCGAGCCGGGCCACGGGACGGGTCGTACGGTGCCCGGACGAGGGCGGCCCCGATGGTGCTGACGGGGCATGGCGCCGCGGAGCTACCACCTGCGCCGTGCGGCGGTCACGGGGCCGGACGGGCGGGGGCGGTTCAGCAGCCGCAGCTCATGAACTCGCGCCTGTTGAGGTCACAGGACCAGACGCGCTGCGTGTAGTTGCTGAAACTGCCGCACGCGCTGTTGATGCACCGGTAGATCCAGTAGCCGGTGCACGCGCTCGCCGTCTCCTGCGGCACCAGCTGCTCCAGCATGCGGTCGGCCCATCCACGGACGGTCTTCATGTGAGGTCCCTCCTGTCGGTTCTTCCCTGGTCTGGCGATGGCGTCGGGGCGCCGGGCCGCACATGGACGTCCCCCGTGCTGCGGAACGCGCCCCGCCGCTCGATCGGTCAGGTCCCCGTCCGGTCGGCCGGGGCGGTACAGAGTCTTCGCCGGGCCTCGGGCCGTGACAACGACCGGAGCGTGTTCGGGACTGTTCGGGACAGCGTGCGAAAAGGGTGCGCCGGTGCCAGGGAACGACGACGGCGCGAGGACCGGCCCGCCCCGGAGGTCGGGGGCAGGGCCGGCGCTCGCGCCGGTCAGGCGGTCACGCGCCTCGTGCGCGTGGGGGTCAGCGGCGCAGCTTCAGGCGGTGTACGCCGCCGTCGACCGTGCCGACGTAGAGCGAGCGTCCGTCCGGGGCGGCGGCCAGCTTGGTGGTGTCGGTGTTCTGCAGACCGCTGGAGACGTTCTCCCAGGTGAGGCCGGAGTCGGTGCTGCGCAGTACGCCCCGGCCGCCCTGGACGAGGCCGGACTCCTTCGAACCGGCGGTCGCCGCGTAGAGCGCTCCGCCCACCCGCAGCAGGTCCGCGACGTGGACCGCGAGCGGGCCGGTGTCGGCGGTGCGGAAGGTCGTGCCGTCATCGGTGCTGATCCGGACGGACGATCCGCCGACGATCAGGCGCCGGCCGTCCTTCAGGATCGCGGTGACGGGGCCCTCGGCGACCTTGGTCTTGGTGACGCCGCCGTCGTCCGAGCGGTAGAGGCCCGAGGCGTTGCCGAGCCAGAGGCGCCGCGGGTCGCGCGGGTCGCCGGCCATCGCGTCGAAGGACCTCTCGTGGAAGAGGTTCTTCCACGTCCTGCCGCCGTCCAAGGTGGAGAACAGCCCGTTGCCGAAGATGCTCCTGAAGCTGATCGTCACCCGGTCGGGATCGGCCGGGTGGACCAGGATCGAGGTCGGTATCTCCGACGAGGTGCCCTTCACCTGCCAGGTCCGGCCGGCGTCCCCACTGCGGGAGACCTCGAAGAGCCCGGTCGCGGTGCGCCGGACCTGCCACACGACCTTGGTGTCCCGCGGCGAGACGGCGATGTGCGAGGTGAGCCGGCCGGTCATGCCCTCCGCCCCGGTGTGGCCCCACTCGGGGCCGGTGACGGGGATCGCGGTGCGGTAGGTGCCGCTCACCGTTCCGGCGAGCAGCCGGTCGCCGCTGGCCGCGAGGGCGAAGGGGGTCAGGCCCTGGACGCCGATCCTCTGGTATCCGGTGCCGTCGGCCGAGCCACGGTACAGGCCGTCCTGTTCGCTGGACACGGTCACCGAGCCGTCGGCCCAGCGGTCGTAGTCCATCGCGATGGCGGCCTTCGAGGGAGCGGACACCGGCTTCCAGGTCCTGCCGTGGTCGTGGCTGACCTGCCCCGCGCCGAACAGCGCGCGCAGGTACAGGTCGCCGCCGGAGGCGGACAGGCCGTTGCCGCCCTCCGCGACGGGCAGCAGGGTGGACCAGGTGCGGCCCTTGTCGTAGGAGCCGCGCACGCCGGTGCCGGGGACGTAGGCCGCCACCACGGTGGAGTCGGCCGCCAGACCGCGGACGGTGTCCACGGGCCCGTCGAGGACGCGGTGCGCCGTACCGGGGTCGCCCTTGCCCACGCCGTCGAGGCGCCAGACGCTGTCGAAGGTCGCCAGGTACAGCGTGTCGCCGACGAGGGCCGCGTCACGGACGCCGCCGGTCACGCCGGTGGGGTACTCCGCCCAGCTGTCGCCCGCGTCCGTGCTGACCAGCAGGGTGCCGCCGACGATCGCGGCGAGGGTACGGGTCTCCTCGTCCGCGACGAACGCGTCGACGCGCGCGTCGGGCACGTCGAGCTTGCGCCAGGTGCGGCCGTTGTCGTCGGTACGCAGGATGGTGCCGCGGCGGGTGGGGTCGGCGGCCGTGTTCACGGCGTACCACCAGCGGTCGGGGCGGCGGGCGTCGACCACGACCGCTCCGGTGCCGTTGCCGTCGGCGACGGGCAGCCGGCCCACCTGGCGCCAGTGGGCGCCGCCGTCGGTGGTCAGCCAGGGGGCGGCCTTCCGGAACTGGGTCACGACGGCCTGCTTCGGCCGGGCGGGCGTGAGCGCGACGTGACCGGCCTCGCTGTTCGGGCCGATGGGCTCCCAGCGGTCGCCGCGGCTGCCGGCGGGGGTGACCTCGAAAGCACCGGTCCCCGTGATCCGACGCCCGTCGGTGGTCGTGGCCGACACGGACAGGCGGTAGGCGCCGGCCGTCCTCCCGGTCACGTCGGCCTGGTAGTAGCCGGCGCCGTTCATGGTGGTGCGCAGGGTGAAGGCCTTGCCGTGCGGCGGCGTGACCCTGATCTCCGGCGGCGCGTTCAGGGCGGCCGGGGCGGCGACGTGCACGGTGGAGCGGCCGTCGCTCGGGTCGGGGGACGCCTGGACGACCAGGTGCCGGACGACGAGCAGGTACGGCACGCGGAGGGCCGGGCCGCGCGCGGGGGTGGCGGTGATCCGGCCGCTGATCTCCGTGTCGGTGGCCGGGCGGTCCGCGCGCAGGGTGACGTCGACGGTCGCCGACCCCCCGGCGGGGACGGTCACCCGCGACGGGGACACGGTGGCGGGGCCGGTGCTGGCGAGGGTGACGGGCAGCGGCTTCTCGCCGGGGTTGGCCAGGCGTACCTTCGCGGTGCCGCCGACGGTCCGGTCCGCGAGGTCGGCGAGGCCGAACGACACGCTCGTCGGGAGGGCGGTGAGGGTGGCGGACGCGGCGGTGGCCACGTCGAGGCGTCCGTTGCCCTGGACGGTGGGGCCGGTGCCGGCGAGGCCCTTCGCGGTGCCGACCAGCGCGGACCTGATCGCGTCGGGGTCCTGGCCGGGCCGCAGTTGGCGCAGCAGGGCGGCGGCTCCGGCGACGTGCGGGCTGGCCATCGAGGTGCCCGACATGCGGTAGACACCGGGTGCGTACATCGAGGTGGGGATCGAGGAGCGGATCTCCACGCCGGGTGCGACGAGGTCGGGTTTGAGTCCGAAGCCGGTGCCGGGTCCGCGCGACGAGAAGGAGGCGATCTCGTCGGTGGAATCGGTGCCGCGCAGGGTGACGGACACCTTTCCGGCGGCCAGTTCGCGGCTCAGCTGGGCGTACTGGGTCGTGTCGATGCCCATGACGACCAGGCGGTCCATGCGCAGCGAGTCGCCGGAGGCGGCGGTCCGGGTGAGGTCGGGGCGGGCGGGGGTCTCCCGCGCCTCGGCCACTCCGGGGGTGGCGGCGAGCACGGGTCCGTCGTGGACCGGGAGGCCGCCGAGGACGGCGAGCGCGCCGCGCTTCTCGGCTTCGCGTGCCCAGTCGATGTCGCTCTGGCTCAGGACGTCCGTGTTGGGGGGGACGAGCAGGTCGGCGCGCAGGATCTTGCCCCGGACGTCACCGACGCGCTTCCAGTCCTCGGCGGTGCCCGCGCCGACGTCCACGAGCGGCGCGGTGACCGGTCGCGTGGGCGGGTTCGCGGACAGCACGCCCCGGTAGGTCTGGATCAGTTCGGGCTCCTTGCCCGCCAGGTAGGCGCTGGGGATCCGCAGCCCGCTGGTGGAGGCGCCGACGGCGATGACGCCGTCGGCCGCCGCCGGTGTGCTGATGGTGCCGCTGCCGGGCCCGGAGTTGCCCGCCGCCGCGACGACGACCACTCCGGCGCGTACGGCGGCGGTCGCCGCGCGGCCCAGCGGGTCGGTGCCGTCACCGGGGCCGCCGAGGCTCATGTTGATGACGTCGGCCGGGTGCGGGTTGCCCGGATCGGCAGCCGCCTCGATGCCGGCGATGATGTCGGAGGTGTAGCCGCTGCCGTCGGCGCCGGTGACCTTGTAGGCCAGCAGACGCGCGTCGGGCGCCATGCCGGTGACGCCTTCCTTCCCGGCCGCCTTGCCCGCGATGATGCCGGCGACGTGGGTGCCGTGGCCGTTGTCGTCCATCGGGTCGTCGTCACCGTTGGCGAAGTCGTAGCCGCCGACGACCTTGTGGCCCTCGCCGAAGCCGCCGCCCAGGTCGGGGTGGCCGTAGTCCACGCCGCTGTCCAGGACCGCCACCACGGTGCCCTTGCCGGTGGCCTTCACCCCGGCCGGGTCCTCGCGCTTCCATACCTCGGGCGCTCCGGTCAGCGGGACGCTGATGTCCGTGCGCACCTGTATCCGGGTGTCGGGGCGGACGGCGGTGACACCGGGCAGCGCGGCCAGCCGCGCCTTCTCGGAGGCGGGCACCGTCATGGCGACGGCGTTGAGGAGCAGACCGAGCCGGCGGGGTGCGGCGGGGTGCAGTCCGGCCTGCCGTGCTGTCGTGACGAAGGCGTCCTGCCGCGCCGCCAGGGCCCGTCGGGCGTCGCCGACGGCGGAGGTGGTGCCGGCGGTCAGGGAGGTGAGTGAGCCGCCGGGGGCCGCTGCCACGGCGGCGTCTCCGGACAGCTCGACGATGACCCGCTGGTGCGGGTCGGGTGACGTCGCGGTCGCGGTGCCTGGCGTCGCGGTGAGCGTACCGGCCAGCGCGACGGCGGTGACCGCGGCGGCCGTCAGACGTCGGCTGCTTCGTGGGTTTTTGGCCATGGGCAGAAGTCCTAGCGCCGAAGTGACTCTCCGTACAACGGATCTTGGCGGCCCATTGCTGCACCTGGCACAAGTGGGCCAGGATCGGCATATGACGAACGAGCTCACCGCGGCAGGCATCGATCCGTTCGACGAGAGCGTCTACCGGGCCGTGCTGACCCGGCGTACGGCGGCCCCCGCCGAGCTCGCCGGCGACCTCGGCTGCTCCACCCTGCGTGCCGCCAGGGCGCTGGACCGCCTGCACGACCACGGCCTGGTCGGGCGGCTCGCGGGTGTCCGCCGGCGGTACGCGGCGATCGAGCCGGGCGCCGCGGTGGAGTCACTGGTCCGCAACAGGACGGCGGAGTTGGACCGCGTCCGTTCGGCGGCGGGCGAGCTGTCCCGCCTCTTCGCGGCGGCGCAGGCCGGCACCGCCGGGGAGGAGGAGGTGGAGATCGCCACCGGCCGCGAGGCGCTCGGGCGCTGGTTCGTCCGCCTCCAGCAGGAGGCGCGCGAGGACGTCATGACACTGGACCGGCCACCGTACGCACTGACCACCTCCAACCCGGTGGAGAGCACGGCGCTGGGGCGCGGCGTGCGCTACCGCGCGGTCTACGCCCCCGAGGCGCTGGAATGGCCGGGAGTGCTCGAGGACATCCGCGGACTCGTGCGCCGTGGCGAGCAGGCCCGGGTGATGCCGGGCCTGCGGATCAAACTGGCCATCGCGGACCGCCGACTGGCGCTGATGCCGCTCTCCCTGGACCTCGACGGCGTGCGCGCCGCGGTCATCCGCCCCTCCACCCTGCTGGACGCCCTCACCGACTACTGGGAACTGTGCTGGAAACAGGCCCTGCCGCTCGACGTACCCGCCGAGGACCCGCTCGGTGAGGAGGATCGTCTGGTGCTCACCCTGCTGGTCAGCGGCCTCAAGGACGAGGCCATAGCCCGCCAGCTCGGCTGGTCCGTCCGCACCATGCGCCGGCGCATGAGCCGCCTCCACGAACTCCTGGGCGCGGTGAACCGCTTCCAGGCCGGCGTCGTCGCGGCACGCCGCGGCTGGATCTGACCCGCCATCGGCCGAGTGGTCGCCGAAGGAGCTCGGGTGAACGGCCGCTTCGGCCCGGCAGTGCCGCCGCGTCCAGCCCAGCCCTGCTCCGCCTCCTCTCCCTCACCGAGGACTCCGCCGAGCCGGAGAGGTTCCGGCCGTACCTCGCAGGCCGTCACGACCCTCACGCGAACCCTGTCCGACCCGGACGCGGACGTCACCGAGGCGTCCTCTCCGGACTGCTGCCGCTGGCGAGCGAAGACATCGTTCCCGGCGACCGCGAGAACGCCGCTCGGGCAGCGGCCGGGCCGGGGACGGGAGCGGCGCCGGGATTCTGCCGGCCGGAACCCGGTCAGGGGGTCCAGGTGGTCGGGGCGGCGGCGATGTCCCGGACGTCCATTCCGTTCGCGGTCTGGCTGACCAGGTCGACGGGCCTGCTGGGTAATCGCCTTGACGGGGTGACTGCTGGCGGTGAGGAAGGCCGCGGCGACGGCGTAGAGCTCGTTGGAGTGCTCCAGCGCGGCTGCCCCGAGGGTGCCGAAGTCGACGATGCCGGGGGCGCCGGGCCGCTTCTCCTGGGCGATCCGCAGGAGCTGGATGTTGCGGGACATGGCGTTGGTGACACAGGCCGATGCCCGTGAAACCAAGATGCTTCGACGGGCATCGGTCGGGTACCGTGCGGACCATGTCGAGTCCTGAGTCAGACACGGTGGGGGCTTTCGGTCACGCCGTCAGCCCCTGAACCACTGAGCTCGTAGCCCTGTCGTCGCACCGCTCCCGCGGTGCCACGCGTGTGAGCATGGGGCTGGCCGCGGTGACGAGATGACCTTCTCGTGCTTCTCTCACCTCGGAGCGACTCGATGCCTCTTCCTCTGTATCTGCTTGCCGTGGCGGTCTTCGCCATGGGGACCTCGGAGTTCATGCTCGCCGGCCTCTTGCCGGACATCGCCTCAGATCTTGACGTCACAGTCGGGACAGCGGGCGTCCTCACATCGGCGTTCGCGATCGGCATGATCGCCGGCGCCCCTCTTGTGGCCGCGCTTGCCCGCAACTGGCCCAGGCGCGTCGGCCTTCTCGGGTTCGTTCTCGTCTTCGCGGCAGCTCACGCCGTGGGCGCCGTCACCACGAGCTTCCCCCTCCTGTTCGCCACTCGGGTCTCGTCAGATCGCCCCGCCCCACAACCAGAGCAACGACCCGACTGCCTGGAGTTGGTCACCATCCGCAGGGCCATGCCGCTCAATCAGCCCAGCCCTCAGTGTCCGAGCACGACTCGTAGGAGTAGCGCGTGTTGCGGTCCCACTCCTCCCCGGTGATGTATCTGTATGGCCGGGCCATGGGGCAGAGACAAGGGGCATGGCTGTCAGTCACACCAAGCACAATGCGCTCATGAGCTACAACCTGGCTGTCTGGGAAGGCATCCGCCCCGTCGACGACGCGACGGCAACAACAACCTTCGAGGATCGCTACCGCATGCACATGAGGCACGTGGGAGGCCAGAAGACTTCGCCGACCCTCGTGATCAGGCAGTACGTCGAGGAATTGGTGACGCGCTGGCCCGACATGAGCCCCGATGACGACGAAGAGGCCGAGGATGCCTGCCCCTGGTGTGACGGGCCCTTGATCAACAACGCCGGCGGCCCGCTGTTCTATTCGGCATGGTCTTCAGCAAGTATCAGGAGGCCGCGCCGTTTGCGGTTGATCTCGCCCGAACTCTCGGTCTCGTCTGCTTCAACCCCCAGGACGGCCGTCTGCTCTCCTGATCGGCATCGTTACGGTCACGGTCGAGTACACCGCTGCTGGGCGGCCGTGCCCTGCGTACGCGTCGCTCAGGCGGTGCAGGTCTGACAGGAGGCCCGGTGTGCGGCGTGGGCGGCGGTGAGCGTGTCCAGGTGGGCCTGGGCATCGGTGGCGGAGTGGGTGGAGAGGCCGCGCAGCACCCGCCAGTGGCCGGTGGTGAGGGAGAGCTCCGGCGCGGCGGTGCGCAGCGGCCAGATGTTCTGGCCGGCGGGGATGACGGCGCTGATCGAGCACCAGCCGATGGTCCGGACCATGTCCTGCTGGGCACAGCACCAAGCTGCTGGAAAGCCGACATACACCCCGTTCTCACCCTTTCGAGATCGGGCGGGCAGGCAAGTGCTGCTCCTCTAGGACGCCCCGTGGGGTGTGCCTTCAAGCTAGGCACGGCCTGCCTGTGATTCGCCGTCGTCGTAGGAGACATGCCCGCCGCCATAGGTCTCGACGTCGTAGACGGTGGCCGCGGACTCGTCGTTGAGAGTCAGAAGACGCTCGACGAGCCGCAACGGACACCCGCCCGAGAGCCGGCACGTCAACATCACCAACAAGGGGCTGAAGCTCTGGGGCTGATCGGCACCGGGCCCAAACATCGGCCGGCCCAGGCTCGGCTGCCGCGCGGGCTGAGATTCTCCTAGGGCGCGGGCGTGATGTCGCTGCACGGCGGCTCGACGAAGTGGTTGTCGAGCTCCGACTTCCAGTGCGCGGCGATGGCCTCGGTGGTCTGGCCCGTCGGAACCGGCCGGGTGAAGCGCGCCAGCCAAGTCCCGTTGTCCGGGCCGATGACCGACACCTCGTACCGGCCGCCGGCCGGCACCTTCATCTCCGCGCCCTGTGGCAGGCCAATCTCCGCGTCCGTCGGCAGCGTCCCCTTGAAGACGGCCAGGGTGTGGACCTTGAAGGTCTGCAGGCCGGCGTCGGCGCCCTTGGTCAGGAACGGGCCGCGGTCGACGACATCGACCAGGGCGAGGTTCTGCGCACGGGCCGCCTCGGCCGCGTCGGAGGAGGTCGCCACGCGCAGGGACTCGACCTGGGCCGCCTGGACCGCGTCGTCCTGCTGCACGTAGGTGAGGCCGACGCCTGCCGCAGCGAGCGTGACGGCGAAGGCGGTTCCGAGCACGAGCTTGTTCATCTCAGCCTCAGAGCTCCTTGTAGCTGGTCTTGTCGATGTCGGGGATCCACGTGATCTCGTACCCGGCGAGGGTGCCGTCTTCCACATCGGGGAGACGACCGCGTCGCTCTTGTGGCACAGGTCCAGGGCGTGCCCGAGTTCGTGGAGCGCGACGTAGCGGTGCCGGTCCCGTGCGGCGCCGGCGAGCTTCTGCTTGTTGAAGTTGACGTAGTCGGTCGCCCCGAACGATCCGTGCCGCTCGTAGTGGCCGAGCGGGTCGGTCGCCCGGGTGCCGAGGTTGCCGTCCTTGAACTCGACGTCGTTCGAGGTGAGCGCGGAGTCCGCCACGATTTTGATCTTCGAGCCGGAGTACTGCCACGCCGAGATCGCGAACTTACGGGCGCCGTCGTAGGCGGTGTTCTCCGTCCAGCGGATCTCCCCGTCGTCCACCGCAGAGTTGCTCCTGGACTCGGTCTCGCCGCCTGCGCACGCGGCCGCCGCGACTGTGCGCGCCGGGGCCGGGGCGCCGGCGAGGGCTAAGCAGGCTGCGGCCGTGAGCAGTAGAGGGAGCCGTCTCCTCATCACGGCGCGCAGCGTAGTAGCTGGTCCGGGGAGTAGGGGTGCGGTCGGTCGGAGGTGCACCCGGACGGGCGACGGCTCGTCAGCTGTGGCCGTCGCAGGTGGTCTTGCCTGCCACGGCCACGGTGGTCGTTGCGGCGCTGGGGTGTAGTGGACGACCGAGTCGTCACACGGGCCGTCGGCGTACGCGCTCAGGGCGTCGATCTCGCTCTGGTCCGCGGACAGGCCCCAGCGGCTTGTCCGCAGTCCACTCCTCGATGTACCGGCAGGTCGCCTCCGGGGCTGGCGGCATCCACTGGGCCGGGTCCTGGTCCGCCTTCGAGCGGTTCGACCGGGCGGTCACCGTCACCAGGCTCGACGCCGCGCCCTGGTCGTTTGCGTAGGCCTCGCGCCGCGCGGGGGTCCAGGCGCTCGCGCCGGAAGCCCAGGCCTCGCCCGGTGGCACCATGTGGTCGATGTCCGGCTTCGCCGCATCGGTCACCTCTTGGCCGTCGTAACAGGAGATCCAGCGGCCTCCGGTCAGCTTGCAGCCGGCACCAACCGTCGGGGGCTCGATCTCCTCCGCGAGCAGCACCTCCGCGCGCGTGTTGCAGCCGTTGGCCAGGTCCAAGCCGCCATTCCAGTGCTTGAACTTCGTGCGCTCGTAGGGGCCGCGAGATGGAACACCGGGGCGAGATGCCATGGCAGAGTCTCGTCGGCCGCTTGGTGGAGGTAGTGCGGGAGGCGAGGGCCTGGGCCGCTCGCGCGGTGGGTTCACCAGCGAGCTCCACCTGAGCGCGGACGGCCGCTGCCGCCCGCTGTCTCTGGTCGTCACTCCAGGTCAGCGGGCTGACTGCACCCAGTTCAAGCCGGTCCAGACCGGGCCTGGGACGACCGCGCAAGAAACGGACAGCCTTGCCGCCGACAGGGCCTGCAGCAACGGCCTCGTCCGCGAGTACGTGCGGCGGCGGGGAATCCGTCACACCATCCCGGAGAAGAGCGACAGTCAGGTGGCCCGCCTGCGCAAGGGCGCACGCGGTGGACGGCTGCCGGGTTTCGATGGGGACCGCTACAAGAAGCGCAACACCGTCGAGCGGGCGGTTGACCGCCTGGAGCAGTCCCGGGCGGTCGCCACTGTCCCTGCTCGGTCCCCGGCTGCCTGAGACTCCGGCCGCTCGCGGCGTCGGCTGCCGGGTCCTGCGTTCCGTGGATCCAGGGCGGGTCGTCCACGAGGACGACGTACGGGTCTCGGTCGTGCCACGCGTATCGCATCGCACGGCTCGCGACGAATGGCCTGCTGAGCGGCTGCCTGGCTGCGCGCCAGGGGTCGACCGGCATCCCTGTGTGCCCACGCACCGAGCCGATTGCCATGCACATGTCGCTGTGAGGTATGACTGGCCGTGCCACGGATCCGCCGTGCGCAGATCAGCATGAATTCCTAAAAGGACATTGTGAGACAGATATTCATAAGAGCGTCAGTCACGGCAGCCGCCTGTCTGTTGCTCACGTCCGTCGTCGCCCCGACGCAGGCCGTCGCCGCGGCACCGCCGTCCGTTTGGGTCGCGAGCGGGGCCGACCACGTCTTCTCGTCGTCGCCCGCCCCTGGGCGGCCGACGAACGCGGTGACGCTCTTCGCGGCGCGCAACGAGGTCCAGGCCGCCCAGATCGTCGTCCGCTCGGGCGAGACGCTCGGTGGTGTGTCGGTGCAGGCGAGCGACCTCACCGGGCCGGACGGAGCCGTGATCCCGTCCTCCCGGATCACCGTGAACCGTGAGTACGACCACCCGAACATCGCGAAGGTCCAGACCGGACGCCAGCAGGAGCCGCCGAACGGCGGCACCAGCTACTACGACGCGCTCGTCGGCAACGCCCCCTACCAGCTGCCGCCGAACACCACGCAGCCCTACCACTACAGCGTGGCGGTGCCCACCGGACAGGCGCCCGGCACCTACACCGGCAGGGCCACCGTGCAGAGCTCGGCCGGCCCCGTGGACGTGCCGGTCTCCGTGAAGGTGTACGACACCGAGCTGCCCCCGACGAACCGCTCGACGTTCCGGATGAACAACTGGTTCACCTCGGTCGGCTGGGACTACCAGTGGACGGCGACGTCCATCCCCGACCAGTACGGCGTCGCGGACTTCTCCCCCCGGTGGTGGACGCTCATGGGGAACTTCGCCAAGAACCACGCCAAGCACCGCAACAACGTCATCTACGCGGACTTCCAGGCCCTGTCCATCCCGGACACCACGCTCGTGAACGGCACGTACACGTTCACCTGGACGAACTTCGACCGCTTCGTCCAGCTCTTCCAGGACGCCGGGGCCCTGCAGTACATCTACACCCCCACCCTCGTGGAGGACGCCGGTCGCAAGGTCGAGGCGCTCGTCAGCGACGGCAAGGGCGGGGTGAAGATGACCTACCTGACGCCCGGCACGCCCGAGGCCACCGCGTACCTCGACACCGTTCTCCCCGCGCTGAAGGCCCACCTCGACTCCAAGTGCCTGGACGCGGGGCCGACCTGCGCACCCGGCCGCCGGTGGAGCGACGTGTTCTACATGAGCGCGGTCGACGAGCCGTACCGCGCCGACCAGACCCAGGTCTCCGCCGCGCGCTGGCTGTACGAGCGCTTCCACGCGTACTTCCCCCAGGGGCAGTCGAACGAGGCGCACCACGAGGCTGTGCCCGCCCTGGACGACGTGCTCGGCACCATCACGCCGCTCGCCAACGATCACTACGACGAGAACGCCGGCTACTACCAGAGCCAGCGGTTGGCCGGTAAGGACCTCTGGCTCTACTACTGCAACGGCCCGCAGGACCGCCACCTCAACCGGTTCATCAGCTACCCGCTCTCCGACTCCCGGCTGACCCCGTGGATGGTCTCGGCGGTCGGCGGCAACGGAGCCCTGCACTGGGGCTGGAACATCTGGACCTGGCCGGTGGGCAGCCCCGCGACCCGCTACGACCACATCGACACGTTCGACGGCTGGACCAACGGGGACCCGTTCCTGGTGCGCCCGAACAAGGACGCCCTCGACGTCTACGACAGCATGCGCAGTGAGGCGCTGCTGGCCGGCCTCCAGGACTACGAGCTGCTGACCCGCCTCGCCGCCGTGAAGCCGGTCCTGGCCCGGGCGCTGACCTCGTCCCTGATCACGAGCACCACCGAGACCGCCACCTCGGGCGCGGAACTCGACCACCGCCACAAGCAGATCCTGGACGCGCTCACCACCCAGGGCGCGGACGCGTCCTACCCGTTCGCCGAGGACTTCGCCTCCGGCGTTGACGGCGAGTGGCGGCACACCCGCGGCTCCTGGGCGGTCACCGGCGACCAGGCGTACGCGCAGGGCGACACCGCCGCCGACTGGGACACGGTCTCCGCGGTGGCCGGCCGGGCCTACCAGGACGTCGCGGCCTCCGTCGACGTCCGGATCACCGGTGTGAACGCCGACGGCGGCAAGACCAACTGGGCCGGCCTGACCGTGCACAGCCAGAACCCCACCGACCGGCAGACCGGCTACCTGGTGGCGCTGCGCGACAACGGTGAGGTCTTCGTCCACCGCAGCGGCGTCGACCTCGCCAAGGCGAAGGTACCCGGATACACCTCCGGCCAGACGGTCACCCTGCGGGCCGTCACCCACGGCGCCACCCTCAAGGTGTACGCCGGAGCGGCGGAGCTGATCTCCCTCACCGACGCGAGCTACCCGGTCGGCAACGTCGGCCTGGCCACCGGCGGAGCGAGCGCCCGGTTCGACAACGTGCGGCTCAACCCCGGCACCAACCCCGTCGAGGGCGCCGCCGTGACGGCCTCCAGCAGCTACGAGGGCGACGGCTGGAGCAGCAAGGCCCTCACCGACGGCCGCCGCTCCCTGGCCACCGGCACGAACGGCTGGAGCAGCATCGACAACCTCTCCGTCGACCACACCGAGTCGGTGACCGCCGACCTCGGCGCGGCGCGCCGGATCGGCCGCCTGGACCTCTTCGCGCGCGCCGACGGCGCCAGCACCGGCCTCGGATTCCCCGTCGACTTCACCATCCAGGTGTCCGCCGACAACGCCACCTGGACCACGGTCGCCGACAAGCACGGCCACCCCAGGCCCGACGCCTCGGCCCAGGCATTCCCGTTCGCGCCCACCGACGTGCGCTACGTCAAGGTCACCGGGACGAAGCTGCGTACCGACCCGCACGGCAACTATCACCTGCAACTGGCCGAGATCGAGGCCGCCGGCGACGAACTGGCCGCCAACCGGCCGGCGACCACGTCGAGTTCCATCGAGGGCTCGGGCTGGAAGCGCACCGCCGCCACGGACGGCGTACGGAACTCGGCGCAGGGCTACTCGATGGGCTGGTCCAGCCTCAAGTCGCCCACAGCGACGGCCGACGAGTCGATCACCGTCGACCTCCAGGGACCGAGCCTGATCAGCCAGGTCCGGCTCACCCCGCGCACCGACGGCGTGAACACGGGACTCGGGTTTCCCGTCGACTTCACCATCCAGGTGTCCGCCGACAGCACCACCTGGACCACGGTCGCCGACAAGCACGGCCACCCCAGGCCCGACGCCTCCACCCAGACCTTCCCGTTCGCGCCCACCAACGCGCGCTACGTGAGGATCACCGGCACCAAGCTCAGCGCCGACCAGTTCGGTGACTACTACATGCAGCTCGGCGAGATCGGCGCCGGCTGACGTCCGGATCGCCAGGACGGCCCTGGCCCCGGCCCCGGCGATGTGCCGGGGTCGGGGACCAGCGCCTGTTTCCCGTAGGCAGCCTCGAATCAGCGGGGACGGGAACGAGGCCCCGTCCGCCCACCCCCTGATGAAAGAGGGGCTGCGACTGGAGGCGGAGGCGTGGGAGGCCCGGTGGAAGGAAAAGTGGCGCCGCTCACCGTCTGGGGGTGAGGGGCGCCACCGGGCTCGTGGGGTTCAGCGGCCGATGGCCTCGAGCCATCGCCGGATGGCTGCCTTCTCCTGCTGAGGCGTCCCCCGCCAGCCCGCTTTCCACTCCGCGTGTTCGCACAGGCCGACGACGTCCGAGAATCCGGTCACCAGGACGGTACCGACCGACGAATCCCCCGTCCTGCCGGCGACGATGACATCTCCGGAGACCGACAGCATGACGAACTCCGGCGCACCGAAGGAAATGCCGAGAGCATCGGCGGATCCCGCACCCACGACATCCCAGGATTCGCCCAGTCTGACGCGCGCCCACCAGAAGTCGCCGCCCTGGACCTCGACGGCGACCAGGAACTCTCGGTCGTCCCCGAAAAGCCCCCCTTCGCGGGACAGGTCGAACCAGCCCTTGTTCGCCGCGGCGACGAAATCCGGGGCATCGCTTTCGACGACCGATCTCCGCCATCCCCCTGATGGGGGGGCGTATCCCGTGGCCGCGTTGGCGAGCGTCGGCGGGATGAGGGGACTTTCCGGGTCCACCAGCCCCAGGAAGACCAGTCCAGCGGGGGCGAGTCGCCCAGCGTGGTCCATTGCTCAAACCTTTCGAAAGTCCCTCGGGTGAAATCCAAGGGCACATGGACGAAGCAGTGCACGGCACCCCAGGGGTGCCGTGCACTGCTTCTTTCTCATCTACTACAGGTGAAGGGGCTCTCGCCTCTTACCACCTGTAGAGGTGCGGAGAGCCGTAATTGTGCCCGCCGCTCCGCTTGATCGGGAACCAGGCGATCTCACCGGTCGTGTTGTTGACCATGATTCTTGTCTGGTTGCTCGGCCTGTAGTTCCAGTAGATCGTCGCGTTGTTCACCCAGGAACCCCAGAACCGCCGCTGACGGTCATTGAGATCCATCCCGTTGAAGATGTCGATCCCACCACCCGGAGTGTCCCGCGGAGCCATGTTGGGATTGGCCCGGAACATGGCCACGAGCTCGTGGATCTCGTCAGGGACGGAGAAGAACTCACCCAGGTCGGACATGTCCTGCGCCCGGTCCTGGATCGAAGCGTTCTCGTAGTGCTCGTCCGGGTGGTACTCACTGGTCGCCTTGTTCTCGACCCCGTCACCGCGATCGCCGGTCGGGCAGGAGTCGTTGTGAACGAGGAGCGAGGTCGCCCCCGCCAGCGCGTAGTACGTGTGGATTTCGCTGACGGTCAGGTTGTGGACGGTCGCCGAGGGGGCGGTCCAACGCTGTACGGACGTGATCTGGACGTACGTTCCGGCGCTGGTCCGGAGCCACTGGCCCGACTTCAGGTCGGTGGCCTTGAGCCAGCGACCCAGCTCGGGGACCCAGACCGGATGGCCGGCGGTCGCCGTGATCGCGGCCGTCTTCGAGCCGGCCCTGCCGTCGGTGTCGATCGTGACCTTGACCAGGTGCTTGAGGCCCTGGCCCTTGATCTCGGCCGTGACCGTCTCGACCCGGGTCTCCCCGGTCTTCGGGTCGGTCGCGAGGACCTTGTCGCCGTTCCTGACCTTCTCGATCGGCTTGGTGGAGCCGTCGGCCATCAGCACCTTCGTGCCGGGCACGAAGCTGTTGCAGCCGGCCTTGCCGGAGCCACCGCTGCCGCTGGAGCCGCCGCTGTTCCGGGAGGAACCGCCGGAGGAGCCACCGGGCTTGCTGGTGCTGACCTTGCCGCCGGAGCCCTTGCCGCCGCTGGAGCCCTTGGGCTGGGAGGAGGACTTCGGGGCTGCCTTGGCCTGGGACTTCTTCTGGACGGGGTTACCCGTCTTCCGCTTCGCGGCGGCTGCCGCGTCGGCCTTTCGTTTGGCCTCCTCCGCCGCCTTCTTCTTCGCTCTCTGCGCAGCCTCTCTCTTGGCCTTCTCGATGGCGGCCTTCTTGGCTCTCAAGGCTGCCTCTTCGGCGGCCTTCGCGGCCTTGAGGACGGCCTCGGCGGCCTTCTTGGCGGCCTTGAACGCCTGGATGGCGTCGATGGTGCGGTTGATGGCCTTCAGGACCGACGGGATCTTGCCCAGCTTCGTCCACGGGATGGCGTCGAGGATGATGCTGCCGCACGACCACATGTCACCGCCGAAGCAGGCCATGGCGTCGTTGATGCCGATGAAGTCCTTCAGCGTCTCCCAGGCCACGGCGAGGATGACGGAGGTGAGGGACTTGCCCTGCATGGCCTCGGCCTGCGCGACCTGCGCCGCGGACAGACCCGCGCCGGCGAGAGCCGCGGCCCGCTCGGAGGCGGTCAGGACGATCGACAGACCGGTCGGGTCCGAGTACGTCACCGGGTTGTTGTGCGCGTACACGTACCCGTTGGCCTGCTGCGGGTCGTTCAGGTCCATCAGCGGGTCGGCGGACAGGAAGCGTCCGACGAGGGGATCGTAGAGACGGGCGCCCAGCGGCTGGAAGCCGGAGGCGTCGTCCCGGGTCATGCCCAGGAAACCCTTGTGGCTCTGGACGTTCTGGCCCGCGGTGTCGGCGCCGCGCTGGTTGCCGAACGGGTCCTGCTTGCGGACCCGGACCGGCATGCCGCTGTAGAGGCCGACCTCGGTGTACGCACTGTTCTGGTGATCCGAGGTCTGGGCGACCAGGGTCTCACCGCCGGTGCCGTTGGTGTAGCGCATGACCGCGCCACCCGGAGCCGTGTAGGTGCGCTCGGTGCGGACCAGGATGCCGCCCTGCTGGACGGTGATCTGGGATTCGCCCAGGTTGAGCGTGGCCTGCTTGCCCTGGATGGTCAGCAGGCGGTTGCCGTCGGGGCCGTAGATGTGACGGGTGTCGTTCTGCGGCAGCCACTGCTGGGCCGCGGAGGCGGCGTCACAGGTGGCGAGCACGATCGGCGTCTGGTTCACGTTCGCCGCGCCCTGCACCGCGAGGCACAGGTTGCCGGAGGCCGGGTGGATCAGCTGGCCGGAGGCGTTGCGCTTGAGCTGCTGCGCGGTGGTGCCGTTGCACTTCTGGATCTGGACCGCCGAGCCCGCGGTGTTGGCCGCAGGCTGGAGGCACCAGGTGTCGTAGACCTCCATCGTGCCCAGGTTGGCGTCCGCCTGGCCCGGGGCCGGATCGAAGTGCCAGGCCTGCGCCACCGTGGCGTTGCAGCCGTACAGCCACACCGGCTGGCCGGCAGCCGCGAGACCCGACTTCAGGTCGATGCACTTCTGGCCCAGACCCACGTACGGGGTCTTGCCGTTCGAGCCCTGGCCGGTGATCCGGTCGACCTTGCCGTCATAGGTCCAGCTCAGGTTCTGCTTGTCGCCGTTCTGGATCGACGTGACCGACTTGGTCTCACCGGTCAGCTCGTACAGACGCTCCGCCTCGGCCGTGACCTGCGCACCCGCGGGGGTGGTGTAGGTCTTCGTCACCTTGGTGAGGGTGTGCGGCTGGTCCTTGGCGGCACCCTTGCCGTACGCGTACGTGCTGGTGGCGTCCTTGGCGGTGGCGCCCGAGAGGTCCTTCTCGGTCAGCTTGGAGCGGTTGCCGAGGAGGTCGTACTCGTATTCCTGCCAGTAGCCCGAGTTGTCCTTGCCGGCCGCCACGTTCAGCGTGCCGTCGGCGTTCTTCGGGTCCGCCGAGCAGGTGTCCTGGTTCTTGTCGGTCCAGGCCTTCTTCAGCTGACCGACCGGGTCGTAGGAGAAGCACTGGCGCTCCTCGATCCCGAGGGACTTCTCCTGGATCGAGGTGACGTTGCCGGCCGGGTCGTAGGAGTACCCGCGGTTCGACACCAGGTTGCCGCCGACCAGGGAGGCGTCGTTCTTCTCCCGGTAGACCCCCTGCTCCTTCAGCTCACCGCTGCCCTCGTCGTACGAGTTCTGCGTCCAGACCCGGTAGGGCTGGGAACCCAGGGTCGAGCGCAGGACCTGGCCGTACGGCGAGTAGACGGTCTCGGAGCCGTACCAGTCCTTGCCGGAGAGGGAGAGCGGCTTGCCGTCCTTGTTGTAGCGGACGACCAGCTTCTCGGCGGCGAGGTTGCCGACCGCCGGAAGGGTGGTCTCCTCCAGCGCTCCGGTGTCGGAGTAGGAGGAGCTGTAGGTGTAGTCCTTCGCGAAGCCCCACGTGTCGGCGATCGACTGCGGCAGCGACATCGTGGTCGAGGTCGGCTGGTAGTCCTTCGTGAAGCCGTTGACCTTCTGCGTGTACGCCAGGCCGTCCGTGTAGCGCGTGGCGGTGGCGGGCATGCCCTTGCCGCCCGGAGCGGTGTCGTAGGTGAAGTCCGCCAGCAGGGTGCCGTTGGCGTCGTTCAGGCGCTGCTGCTTCGGCCGCGACAGCTCGTCGTAGCTGTTCCAGATCTTGACGCCGCGGGCATTGGTGAGCGTGAGCAGTCGGCCGCGGGAGTCGTAGTCGTTGCGGGTCGTGCCGGCGTCCGGGTCGGTCGCCGTCAGCACCCGCCCCTTGTTGTCGTACGTCCACGTCCACGGGTGCGTCGGGTCAGCCGAGGCCGTGCCCTTTACCAGCTGGCCACGAACGTCGTACTCGTAACGCGTCGACGTGAAGCCACCGGGCGCCGCCGGGTTGAACGTGTCCGTACGGGCCGTGCGGCCCGTCGCGTCGGTCCAGACGCGGTAGGACGAGTCGCCCTGCGGGGGGATGACCTTGGACCAGTCCTGGCCGTACTCGTAGCGGGTGGCCCGCTCCGGGTACGCCTTGGAGGATGCCTCCTTGGTGACCGGGTCCACGTACTTCATGTACGGGGTCTCGGTCAGGACGCGGCCGAGGCCGTCGTAGGTGTAGCGGGTGATGTTCGGGATGGCGGTGTCGGCGAGCGGGGTGAAGAGCTCGCCGGGCTTCGCCTCCCGGGTCAGGTAGGCGTTGTTGGTCTGCCACACCTCACCGGAGCTGTTGTACAGCGTGTCGGTGACGAGGTAGCCGGTCCTGCCGTCGGCCTCCTCCAGGGACTGGCGCTCACGGCCGAGGCCGTCGTACAGCGTGACGGAGGTGTCGACCCGGTCCTCGTAGCCACGGGCGTAGCTCGTGACGTAGGGAGGCTTGCGGATCTCACGGGTCGAGTCGCTCGGGTCGGTCTCCGGCTTCGGGATCGTGTACTCGGCGCGGAAGTCCGGCACGGCGCCCTCGGCCGGCGTGCGGCCCGGGGCCCAGGCCTCGGCGAGACGGCCCAGCGGGTCGAACTTCGCCTCGCTCACGTACCCGTTGGCGTCGGTCGACTTCAGCGTGGTCGCGCGACCCGGCTCGAGCTCCTGCACCTGGGCGTGGCCGAGCGGGTTGGTCTGGGTGACCTTGAAGACCTGACCGGTCGGCGGGTCGAAGGTGGTCGCGCTGACCTTGCCGTCCGGATCCGTCACGCTGGTCACACGGCCGATGGCGTCGAAGCCGGTCGTGCCGCTGCTCTGGAAGGCGTTGCCGGCGCCGTTGAGCGACCAGGTCTCGGTGGCGAGACCGCGCGTGGTGGCGGCGATGGCGGTGCCGTAGGCCGTGTTGTCGTACGCGGTACGGGCAGCGCCGCTCAGGGTCGTCAGATCGGCCCAGTTGGCGTTGGCACACGTGGTCGGCGAGGCGAGGACCTGCTTGGAGAGACCGATGAGGTTCTTGGTGGTCTGGTGCAGGTACTCCAGCTTGGTGCAGGACTCGTCACCGGTCTTGCCGATGTCGCCGAGGACCTCCACCTGCGTGGGCAGACCGTACGTCGACTCGTACGTCGTCTTCGTGCGGACTTCGCGTACGGTGCGCGGGTCGTCCGTGTTCGTGCCCGATGCCTTGGTGTAGGCGACCTCCTCGGGCCCGGTGACGCGCCAGGAACGCAGAGGGGACAGGCTGTCGTCGCGATCCCGCTTGGCCAGCTGCGTGGCCTCCAGAACCGTGACGCTCCGGCTCAGCCAGTCGGTGTCCGCGTCGGTCGGGTTGGTGTAGGTCAGCTCTTCGGAGATCCGGCCGGCGAAGGGCTCTCGGTCGTAGACGGTCGAGCCGTCCGACGCCTTGAGCACGTTGCCGTGGACGTCCTTGACCGGGACGGTGTCACCCATGCCCCGGAAGAACCGGTTCACCGACTTGGACTGCTTGCTGCCGATGGCCGGGTCTTCGGCGCCCGTGATGACGGTGGTCTGCTCCGCGCCCGCGAACTGCGAGTAGGTGCGGGTCGACTTCTTGCTGAACTCGGACTCGGCCAGCTTCCAGGCCGGGTTCTTGTACTCGTACGCCGTCTTGGTGGCGTACGCGCCGTCGACGTTCGGGAGCTCCTCGATCGACTGGACCACGTACTTGTGGAACCAGTCGATGTCCTCGACCTCGGGGTCCGGGTTCCAGAACGTCGGGTAGCAGAGCTCGCCGTTCGCCTTCAGGCCCGCGGTGTCCGTCTTGGACGGCAGGCCCGCGCCCGAGAGGCACTTGCCCTCGATCGGCTTGTACGTGACGACGGTCTCGCCGCCGTACTCGTTGATGACGCGCGCGATGCGGAGCCGGGAGAAGCCGGGGCGCTGCGGGTTGACCGCCTTCACGCGGTTCGGCATGTCCTCGGTGTTCGGCTCGAACCGCACGGGGTTGAGCGAGACGCTCGCGTCGGTGGAGCCGTTGCGCGCGTAGCCGGTGCGGCTGATCGACTCCAGCCACAGGGCCGTGTTCGGGCCGGTCTTCAGCTCGGCGAACGACTGCTTGAGCTGGTACTCGTCCACGACCTGTCGCGCGCTGGTGTCGGTGCGGCGCTGGGCCGAGGTCGTGATCTTGTCCAGGCGCTTGCGCGTCCAGAACGACGGGCCGGCGTTCCAGCACTTCTTGCCGGACTCGCAACGGAGGTCGGCGGGGGTGTCGAACCAGGGCCGGTAGTTGCCCGGGTCCTTCGACTTGAAGTTGTCCTCGGTGCAGTCAACCGTGCCGACCTTGTAGCAGCGCTCGGCGACCGTGAACCCGACGCGGGCCGGGGCCGTCGCGCTGAAGATCGAGTCCTTGCGCTGGCCGTAGTAGATGTGCGACAGGTAGCCGTCGCGGTCGTAGACGACCGGCGCCTTGAAGTTGAAGTTCTTGGCGT
>NZ_JBFBNW010000029.1:0-96787 GCF_040683955.1 Streptomyces sp. NPDC093111
GCCGATCGCGCCGTACTTGAAGTTCGCCTGGCCCCCCTGCTGGGGCGCGGTCCGCCGGGCGTCGGCGCCCCTGCGGGCCCGGCCCGGGCGGGGCCGGTGGGCGGGGGGCCGGCCGGCCCGGCGCCGGCCGCCGCTCGGTCGGCCGGCGCCGGGACGGCGGGTGCGGTCCGCTCCCTGCGTGCCGGGCGCGGGGCGCCCGGCACGCGCGGACGGAAGGGTGAGTTCCGGAGCCGGTTCCATCAGCCGCGCTGCTTGTCGATCTCGCCCTGGGCCTTCTTGACCGCCTCGGCGAGGAGGGCGGCGGGGTCGCCCTCGCCTGCGGCGATCTTGACGGCGGCGGCGTTGAAGGCGCTGCTGACGGCGGTGTCCCAGGTGCCCGGGTTGTGCTTGCCGTACCGGTCGGCGAGGGTGACGGTCTCCTTGGCGGTGCCGTCGGAGAGCTTCCTGGTGGTGGCCGCCACGGACCTGCGCGGCGGCACGTGGAAGCCGTAGCTCTCGGCGAAGTCCTTCTGCAGGTCGGCCTGCTGGACCCACAGCCACTGGACGAACTTCTTCGCCGCGTCGATCTTCGCGCTCTTGGCGTTGACGCAGCTGGTCCAGCCGCCGACCCGGACCACGGGCGTGCCGCCGGCCTTGAAGGCGGGCCACGGGATGACGCCGAAGTCGTCGCCGAGGGCGTCCTTGACGGCGGGCATGGCCCACAGGCCGCACCACTGCATCGGCACGACGCCCTGGTTGAAGGCGGCCGGGTCCCACCAGTCGGTGGTGAAGCCGAGCAGCAGCGACTTGTCGTCGTGCAGGCGCCGCAGCGCGGTCAGCGCCTCCAGGGCCTGGGGCGTGCCGAAGCCCACCTTGCCGTCCCGGCTGACGAGTTCGCCGCCGTTGGACCAGACGGCGTTGCTCGCGGAGTCGCCGATGCCGTCGTTGCCGACGAACAGGCCCTTGCTCTTCGAGGTGCTCAGGGCCTTCGCCGCGGCGGCGAGGCCGTCGAAGGTGGTGGGCGGGGTGATGCCGGCCTTGGCCAGGACGCTCTTGCGGTAGTACATCATGATGACGTCGTCGATCATCTTGACGCCGTACAGCTTGCCGTCGACGGTGACCGAGTCGATCGCGGTGCTGTTGAAGTCGGTCTTGGCGGTGCCGTACACGTCGTCCAGGACGGCGAGCTGGCCGCGCCGGGCCATGCCCTCGCTGAAGTCGCCGATCTCGAAGACGTCGGGGGCGGCGTCGGTGAGCAGCGTCGCGTTGAGCTTGCCGGAGTAGTCGCCGGGGACCCAGGTCACCTTCACGGCGATGTCCGGGTGGGCCTTGGTGAAGGCGGTGGCGTAGCGGAGCGCGGCCTGCTGGGTGCCGGCCTCGCCGTAGGCGTGGTACCAGACGTTGAGGGTGGTCTTCGCGCCGGAACCGGACGCGCCGGTGGGGTCGGTGCTGCAGGCGCTGGTCAGGACGGTTCCGGCGGCGACCAGCAGCGATCCGGTGAGGAATCCCCGTCGGCTAAGCTCGGTTCTGCGTGCGCTCATGTCGCATCCTTCTTGGAGGGTGGGGCGGGGTGGTTGTGCTACCTGGCCGGTGTCTTCGACAGTGCTTGCCGGCAGTGGAGGGCGCCGGCCAGGGAGTCGTACGGGTCGGCCGCGCGCGAACGGGGTGGGCCGCACGCGGGCCGTGGTGGCGGTCCGGCGGGTCAGCCGGAGCCGGTCGCGGCGGTGGCCGCGTACTGCGGGAAGAGCGCCTGGATGGCGACGGCGGCGGCGCCGCGGGACCATTCCTCCCAGGGCAGCGGGCGGAGCAGCAGCGGGCACCGGGACGCCGCGCCGAAGGCGTGGGCGGCGAAGGCTTCCTTGATGTGGCGGCCGAACAGGTCGTAGGCGGCGAGCCCTTCGCCGCTGACCACCACGCGTTCCGGGCCGACCAGGTTGACCAGGGTGGCGATGCCGACGCCGATGGCGCGGCCGGCCCGGGCGAAGGTCTCGCGGGCCGCCGGGTCGCCCTCGCGGGCGAGTTCGACGACCTCCTCGAAGGTCAGCCCGGGTCGTCCGGTGGCCTCGCGGACCGCGCGGAGGATCGCCTCGGTGGAGGCGAGGGCCTCGACGCAGCCCTTCGCGCCGCATCGGCAGCGCGGTCCGGTCTGGTCGACGCAGATGTGGCCGACCTCGCCGGAGACGCCGTAGGCGCCCCGGAGGAGTTCTCCGTTGACGACGAGCGCGGAGCCGATGCCCGCGCCGATGGTGACGAGCGCGAAGTATCCGGTGCCGATGCCCTCGCCGAACCAGTGCTCGGCGACGGTCAGGGCCCGTACGTCGTTCTCGACGGTGACGGCGAGGCCGGTGGCGGCGGTGAGCAGTGCGGAGAGCGGGACGTCGCTCCAGCCGAGGAGGCCGGAGTGGCGGACCAGGCCGCTCTCGCGGTCGACGTCGCCGGAGACGGCGACCCCGACATGCCGGGTACGGTCGCGGAACTCGGGCTCGCTGTCAAGTAGTTGATCGAGAAGTGCGGCGAAGACCTCGGCGACGGTGCCGGGTTCGCAGTCGTCCAGGGGCAGGGAGGCGGTGACGCGGATGCCGGCCCGCAGGTCGCACACCGCGCCGAAGAGGTGGTCGGGGCTGACCTTGACGCCCACGAAGAACTCCCGGTCGGGGGCGACCGCCAGGGGGTTGACGGGCCGTCCGGCGCCGGGAGCGGTGCGCTCCGGCGGGAGTTCGTAGAGGTAGCCGTCGTCGATGAGCGGCCGGGCCGCCTTCGTGACGGCCGTCGAGGAGAGTCCGGTGCGCCGCGCCAGCTCCACCCTGCTGAGCGGCCCCTCCGCCAACAGGAGGGCGAGGACCGCGGTTTCGGCGGGTGCGCTGACGAGAGGCTGGGAGCGATGTCGAAACACGGGTGAAACGTAGAGCAAATAAATAACTTCTTCCAGTATTGATTTCCTGTCAGGGCTCGCCCTACGCTCGTGGCCGCCTCCGTGCCTTCCGCCAAGGGGCCTTCGCCGAGGGTGCGTCCACGCCGCGCCGGCCCGGCACCACCCCCGTACCTCTCCGCACGTCAAGGGGACTCACCCGTGCTCGACACGCTCCCGCCCGTCACGTTCGACCCCGCGCTCGGCCTCGCGGTCCTGCGCACGCCGAACAGCCAGTACGCGGTGCTCATCGGCGCCGACGGCAGCCCGCGGCACCTGTACTGGGGGCGTCCGCTCGACGCCGCCGTCCTCGCCGCGCTCCCGGAGGCGGTGTCGCCCGCCGCGAGCAGCTTCGAGGCCGACGCGGCCGCCGACGAGCTGGCGCCCCAGAGCGGCGCCCGGTTCGGTCCCGCCGGTCTCCAGGTCCGCTTCGCGGACGGCACCCGGGGCGTCCAGTGGCGCTTCGCGGGCGCCCGTGTCGACGGCGGCGAACTGCGGCTGCTGCTCGACGACCGGCGCCGCCCGCTGCGCACCGAGCTCTGCTACCGGGTCCGCCCCGACAGCGACGTCATCGAGCGCTGGACCGAGCTCACCCACACCGAGCCCGACGCCGATCCGGCGCGGCCCGTCACCGTCGAGCGCCTGGACTCCGCCTCCTGGACCGCGCCCGCGCTGGCCGACTACCGGCTGAGCCACCTGGTGGGCGGCTGGAACAGCGAGTTCCAGCTCCACGGCGACCGCCTCCCGGTCGCCGAGACCGTGCTGACCAGCCGGCGGGGGCTCACCGGCCACCACGCGAATCCGTGGCTGGCCCTGGACGACGGCACCGCCACCGAGGAGCGGGGCGAGGTGTGGAGCACCGCCCTCGCCTGGAGCGGCAGCTGGCGCGTCACCGTGCACCGCGACCCCGTCGGCCGCACCACCTGGACCGGCGGCTTCGGTCACGAGGGGCTCGGCTGGACGCTGCGCCCGGGCGAGACGCTGCGCACGCCGACGTACGCCGGGCTGTACACGCCGGACGGCTTCGGCGCGTCCAGCCGCGGCTGGCACGAGCACCTGAGCCGGCACGTCCTGCCGGAGCCCGGGCGGGACCGGCCGGTGCTCTACAACTCCTGGGAGGCGACGGGCTTCGACGTCGACCAGGCCGGGCAGATCCGGCTGGCCCGGCTCGCCGCCGGGATCGGGGCCGAGCTGTTCGTCCTGGACGACGGCTGGTTCGGCGCCCGCCGCAGCGACGAGGCCGGGCTCGGCGACTGGACCCCCCGCCCCGAGGCCTTCCCCGAGGGCCTGCGACCGCTCGCCGACGAGGTGCACCGCCTCGGCATGGACTTCGGGCTCTGGGTGGAGCCGGAGATGGTCAACCGCGACAGCGAGCTCTACCGCGCGCACCCGGACTGGGTCCTCCACTCCCCCGAGCTGGACGCCACCGAGCTCCGCAACCAGCTGGTGCTGAACTTCGCCCGCCCCGAGGTGGAGTCCTGGGCCTGGCGGACCCTCGACGGGCTGGTCCGCGCCCACCGGGTCGACTGGTTCAAGTGGGACGCCAACCGGGCCTTCACCGAGGCCGGATGGGCCGGTCATCCCGACCCGGACCGCCTCTGGATCGACCACACCCGGGCCGTCTACCGGATCATGGACCGGCTGCGGGCCGCCCACCCCGGGCTGCGGATCGAAGCCTGCGCGGGCGGCGGCGGCCGGGTCGACCTCGGCATCCTCTCCCGTACGGACCAGGCCTGGGTCTCCGACAACACCGACCCGGTCGACCGCATCGGCATCCAGCACGGCTTCGGCCAGCTCTTCCCCGCGCGGGCCATGGCCGCCTGGGTCACCGACAGCCCCAACGTCACCACCGGCCGGCACACCCCCCTGCGCTTCCGCTTCCACGTCGCCATGGCCGGGGCGCTGGGCATCGGCGGGAACCTCACCGAGTGGAGCGAGGAGGAGCTGGCGGAGGCCGCCGAACTCGTCGCGGAGTACAAGGAGATCCGCCCGCTCGTCCAGCGCGGGATCCAGCACCACGTCACCCCGCCCGGCCCGGTCCACGCCGTCCACTACGCGGCACCCGACGGCGGCGACCACGTGCTCCTCGTCTGGCGCCCGACGACCCGCTTCGGCCACCCGCCCGCCCCGGTGCGGCTGCCCGCGCTCGACCCGTCGGCGCACTACCTGGACCCGGACCGGGACGAGGTGCACAGCGGGGCCGTCCTGGTCCACCAGGGCCTCGACCCGCACCTGCCCGACGGGGACCACGCGAGCCGGCTGATCCGGCTGCGCCGCGTCACGCCCGCCTGAGCGCGCGCACGCCATAGTCCCACCACGGGACGCGGCGGTTCCGCCGCGCGCCCTGCGCGTACCCCCTTGTACGCACCCCTGCACGTACCCCCCTGTCCGTACCCCGCCCGGCCCCGCCCGCCGATCCCCTGCACGTCCCCGATCCCCTGCTCGTCCCCCCGATCGGCCCCGTCGCCGGGCGGCTCCCGCAGCCGCCCGGCGACCGCCCCGCCCCCGCCCCGCCCACGACCCTTTGGACCACCCATGGAGACCTCCCGCGTTCTGGTGATCGGCATCGACGGCGTACGCCTCGATCTGCTTCCGGAGCTGGACACCCCGCACCTCGACGGGATCGCCCGCGCGGGCTTCCTCGCACCCGTCGAGGTGGACGCCACCACCCCGACGATGTCGGGCCCCTGCTGGACGACGATCGTCACCGGCGTCGGCGTCACCAAGCACGGCGTCTGGGGCAACCGGCTCGACGGCAACCGCCTCGACGTCTTCCCGGACTTCACCACCCGCCTGGCCGCCGACTGCGGCCGCCGGACCTTCGCGGTCGGCGGCTGGGCGCCGCTGTTCCTCGCCCGGGAGGGCGGACCGCTGTTCGTGGCGCCGACCCGCCTCGGGTACGTCGCCCCGGCCGAGGACACCCCCGAGGCATGGGAGGAGGTCGACGAGCGGGTGACCGCGGAGGCGGAGCACCTCCTGGGCCTCGACGAGGAGCTCCACGCCGGTTTCGTGTACCTCGGCGCCGTCGACGAGACCGCCCACTTCCTCGGCTGCGGCAAGGAGTACCGGGCCGCGGTCGAGGCCGCGGACCGGCGGCTCGGCCGCGTCCTCGACGCCGTGCGCGGGCGGCGCGAGCGCGCGGGCGAGGAGTGGACGGTGATCGCGGTGACCGACCACGGGCACCGGGACGAGGGCGGGCACGGCGGGCGCAGCACGCTCGAACGCACCGCCTGGATCGCGGCGTGCGGCCCCGGTCTGCCCGCCGGGAAGGCCCCGTCGGAGCCGCTCCACCACGCCGATGTCGCCGCCCAGGTCTACACCTCCCTCGGCATCGCCCCGGACCCGCACTGGACCCTGGACGGCCGGGCCTTCCGCTTCTGACCGAAGTCTTTCCCTTTCCCTGGCGGGTTTTTGACGCCCCCTTGAGGCAACCCACAGGTTCCTCCCACCGTCCTCACGGAACGAGGGGGGCACCAGGGACGGGGGATGCCCGGGGGACCGGGACACCGCGGGTGCTCTCACGAGACCGACCGTGAGGAAGACCGCTTTGATACGTGTCACACGCGGCGTGACCACCGCCGTGGCGCTGCTCGCCATGGCCGCCGCGTCGCCCTTGCCGGCGTACGCGCAGCCGTCACCCGGATCACCGTCGGCGTCGCCCGGGAACGGGGCCGCCGACTCCGCCCTCCCCGAAGGCTGGCGCATATCCGGCACCGGCGCCGACAGCCACCTGGTGTGGACCTCGCCCGAGCCCGTCCGCATGGGCGACGCCCGGGTCGAGTTCCGCGCCGGGGACCGGCTGCTCGGCCTTCCGGAGGCCCAACGGGACGGCCGGACCTTCCGGTTGCCCCTCGGCGACCTCCGGATCGACCGGAAATCCGACCTGCGGGTGACGGCCGGCGGCCGGCGGCTCGACGCCGCCGCCCCCGCCCGCTCGGCCCACCAGCGCCCGTCGGCCCCGGCGGCCAGGCCGCAGGCCCCGCTGCCCGCGAACCAGGTGGACCCGGGCAAGGCCGGCCCGTACCGGACGACCAGCGGCGAATACGCCCTGCGCTCCGTCTCGTTGCCGGGCTTCGACAAGCCCGTCGAGATGCGCGCCATGGTCGTCGGCCCGACGAACGCCCCGGGCCGGCGCCCGGTGGCCCTGTTCCTGCACGGCCGCCACGCCACCTGCTACAAGCCCGGCACCGAGGACATGACCGGTGAGTGGCCGTGCGCCCCCGGCACCCTGCCGATCCCCAGCCACCAGGGGTACCTCAAGGCCCAGAAGCTGCTGGCCTCGCAGGGGTACGTGACGATGTCCATCTCCGCCAACGGCATCAACGGGCAGGACTGGCAGGCCGAGGACGGCGGCGCACAGGCCCGCTCCTCCCTGGTGCGCCAGCACCTCGCCCGCTGGGCCACCTGGGCGGCGAACCGGCCCTCCGCGCCGGCCGTCGTCCGCGGCACCGCGCCCGCCGACCTCTCCCGCGTCCTGCTCGTCGGCCACTCCCGCGGCGGCGAGGGCGTCAACCGGGCGGCGCTCGACAGCCTCTACCCGGCCCCCGCCGACCAGGACGGCTACCGCGGCCCGGTGCGCTGGAAGATCCGCGGCAACGTCCTGATCGGCCCCACGATCTTCGGCCAGAACCCGGCCCCCGACGTGCCGTCCACGACGATCCTGCCGGGCTGCGACGGCGACGTGTCCGACCTCCAGGGCCAGATCTACGTCGACGGCACCCGTGGCGTCAGCCAGGGCTCCGCGCTGCACAGCGCGGTCTACATGGTCGGCGCGAACCACAACTACTTCAACAGCGAGTGGACCCCGGGCCAGGCGAAGGCGTTCGCCTACGACGACTTCTCGTCCGAGGACGGCACCGACCCGCTCTGCAGCCCCGGCACCCGGACCCGGCTGACCGCGAACCAGCAGCAGGCCGCGGGCGCCACCTACATCGCGGCCGCCGCCCGCCTGTTCGTCGGCGGCGACGACAAGGTCCGGCCGCTCCTCGACGGCACCGGACGGCGCGCCCCCTCGGCCGATCCGGCGCAGGTCGTCACCCACGCCGTCGGCGCGCGGCGCACGGCGGCCTTCGTGCCGGGCTCCTCGGTCACGGTGTCCGGCAGCGGCGGACGGCTGTGCGCCCAGATCGACCCGGACGCCGCCCGTTCCTGCCTGCCGCCCGAGGAGGGCGGCTCGCCGCACTTCGCGTACTGGGAGGCCTCGCCCGAACCGGGCCGTGACGCCGTCGCGCTGCGCTGGACCAACCCGGGCGCGCCCGTCACCGTCCGCTCGAAGCGGCCGGTCTCGCTGGCCGGCTCCGAGTCCCTGGCGCTGCGCCTGATCGTGCCGCCGAACAGCACCGGCACCGAGCTGGACATCGCCGTGACCGACGCCGCCGGGAAGCGCGCCGTCCTCGGCCGCACCCGTGTCGACGGCATGCCGGGCACCCCCCGGACCGCGTCCTCGTGGGCGCGTGAGATCCGCGTACCGCTGTCCGCCGCGTCCCGGGCCCGGCTCGACCTGAAGCGGATCGCCTCGCTCGAACTGATCCCGCGCAGCCGCGCCGGCCGTGCCTGGCTGATGGACGCGTGGGGCTGGCGCCCGGGTACTCCGGCGGTCCGTCCGGCCGCGCTGGCGCGCGTCGACATCGGGCGTCTGTCGGTCAAGGAGGGCGACTCGGGGGTCCGCACCTACCGGGTCCCGGTCCGGGTCACCGGCCAGGGCAGCGGCCAGGTCCGCCTGTTCGTGCCGAAGCCGGACAGCGACCAGGTGACCTCCCGTCTGGTGACGGTGCGCCCCGGACGGCAGGACATCGTCGTCCCGGTCACCGTGCGGGGCAACACCCGCTTCGGCTACGACCTGTCGCAGGACGCGTTCGTGAAGGCGGTGCGCGGCGTCGTGGTCGGCGCCCACCGCGGCGGGGTGACCGCCCGGAACGACGACCCCATGCCGAAGGTGACGCTGACGCCCGTCGCGGACGACGTGACCGAGGGCGCGGCCCTGACCTGGCGGATGACGCTCTCGGAGCCCGCCGACGTCGACATCATGGGGGCGGTCGTCCTGGAGCCGGTGACCGGTGGCGCCGAGCTGTCCACGGCGGACGTCGACCGGGCCTGGCTGGAGGAGCAGCTCGGTCAGGTGCCGGACCCGCCGGTGGCGCTGTCCCGGGCGATGGAGGGCAGCGGCCTGTACCTGGGCGTGAACGTCCCGGCCGGGCAGACGAGCGCGGAGCTGCGGATCCCGACCGTCAAGGACGGGATCGCCGAGCCGGCCGAGTCGCTGCGGGGTCAGCTGACCACGTACGACGCGAACTGGGAGCCGATCCCGGGCCCGGTGGTCACGGGGACGGTGCGGGACGCGGAGTGACACGCGCCCCGGCCTGACCTGACCCGACCGGATCAGGAGGCGGACACCGGGCCCCGAGGGGGCCGGTGTCCGCCTTTCGCGTACAGGAGGCAGGAGACCACGACCACCAGCGGCCAGACCGCCTGCACGCAGGTCACCAGGCGTTCGGCGACGCCCACGGCGCCGTGCCGCCGCATGTCGACGAGGAACCAGCCCGCCCCGAGCCCCATCAGCGCCGTCACGCCGACGGCGGGCACGGGCCGCAGTCCCCACGGCGCCGGTCCGGTGCGCTCGGCGGCGAGGAGGGGCCAGACGGCGAGCAGCGCGAAGGCGAGGGCCGCGACCGAGCCGTGCCGCAGGGAGCCTCCGCTGAGGGGAACCGGGAGCAGGGCGACGACCAGTGCCGTCACGCCGCCGGCGGCCAGGGTGACGCGCCCGGCGAGCGCGGCGGCCCGCAGCCCCCAGGCGGTGAACAGGTGGCAGACTCCCAGGCCGAGGAGGGCGCCGGTCATCACCCACGATCCCGGCGCCCCGTACGCGGCGAGGACGCTGATGGTCTGGGTGACGGGGTCGTAGCCCGGCCCCTGGAGCAGGCCCGCGATCGTCCAGCCGCCGATCAGGAGGACCGGGGCGCACCCCGAGGAGATCAGGGCCCACCGGGGTACGTGTCGCATCGGCCCACCGTAACCACGCCGGTGGGCCGGGACGTTCCTCCGGCGCGCCGGCGGGCGCGGGTGGGTCCGAACGGTACGCGTCGGGGGGCGGTACCGCGTACGAGCGGGTCCCTTAACGTGGGTTCATGGTCAACTTTCCGCCGCGGGTCGAACTCCACCCGCTCACCCTGTCCGACGAGGACGAGTTCTGCGCGCTGGTGCGCGCCAGCGCCGAGCTGCACGGGCCGTGGATGCAGCTGCCCGGGTCCGTGGAGGAGTTCCGGGTCTGGATGCGCCGCTTCGAGGACACCTCGAACCGGGGGTTCCTGATCCGGGTCCGGGAGACCGGTGCCGCGGCGGGCACGGTCAACATCAACTCGATCATCCGGGGGCGCTACCAGGGTGCGTCCCTCGGGTACGCGGCCTTCGCGCCGTCCGCGGGGCAGGGGTACATGTCCGAGGGGATCGCCCTCGTCCTGGAGCACGCCTTCACCGAGCTGCGGCTGCACCGGCTGGAGGCCAACATCCAGCCGGGGAACGAGCCGTCGCTGGCCCTGGCCCGGCGGCTCGGCTTCCGGTACGAGGGGATGTCGCCCGCCTACCTGTACATCGACGGGGGCTGGCGGGACCACGAGCGCTGGGCCGTCACCGCGCCGCCGCCGTTCACGCCGCACCCCTCGCTCCCCGAGGTCTGAGCCGGACGCGGCCTCATCGGCCACGGGTGCGCGGCGCGTTCGGCTACGGATCCGGGGCGAGGCGTTCGACGGCGACGAGCGCGGCGTCGTCGCCGAGGTGGCCGCCCGCGTACGCCTGGAGGTCGGCGCGCAGCCGCCCGAGCAGGGTCGGCGGGTCGTCCCCGAGCCAGGCCGTGAGCCGTTCCGTCAGCGGGTAGAAGGCGCGGGAGGTGTCCCGGGCCTCGACGACGCCGTCGGTGTAGAGGAGCAGCACGTCGCCGACGTCGAAGGGGAAGGTCTCCACGGTGACGGCGGGCGCGAGGACGTCGGACAGGCCCAGTGGAGGGCTCGCGTCGGCGGCGTCGAGGGGGATCACCCGGCCCTGGCGCAGCAGGAGCGGCGGCGGGTGCCCGCAGTTGACGAGCCGTACGACGGGCTCGCGGTCGGGGATGTCGAGGACCAGCGCGGTGACGAATGCCTCGTCCGAGGTGTCGTCGGCCTCCTCGGCGCCGGTGCCCTGCTCCTCCTCGGTGCCCTCGGCCGAGCCGACGCCCGCCTCCAGATGTCCGATGAGGTCGGGCAGTTCCCGTTCCCGGCGGGCGGTGACCCGGAAGGCGCCCAGGACCAGGGATGCCTCGCCGATCGCGTCGAGGCCCTTGCCCCGGGCGTCGCCGATCAGCAGCCGGGTCCCGTCCGCGGTGCGGGCCGCCGCGTACAGGTCGCCGCCCATCTGGGCCTCCTCCTCCGCCGCGAGGTAGACCGAGGCGATGTGCAGCGGTCCGGCGCGGTGCGGCAGGGGGCGCAGGACGACGCTCTGCGCGGCATGGGCGATGGAGCGCAGCCGCCGCACCCTCTCCTCGTCCCGTTCGCGCAGGTGGGCGAAGAAGGTCACGATGACCGAGATCAGGACCAGCGCGATGATCTGGTAGGTGTGATTGAGGTCGGTGATGCTGGTCCGCGCGAGCGCCACCACCGACTGGGCGACGACCGCGACCGCGCCGACGAAGGCGGTCATGCGCGCGCCCGCGAACGAGGCCGTCACGGCGGGGGCGGCGATGAGGAAGGGCCCCAGGTGCACGTCGGGCGGGGCCAGGACGTCCACGACGGTGACCACCGCGATGATCGCGAACGGCACGGCGAGCAGCAGTCGGCCGCCGCGCCGGGAGAGGCGGGGGACGGCGGAGGCCTGCCGGTGGGGATCCATGGGAAAGGCATACCGCAGGCATAGGGGTATGTCCCGTTTGCCCCGACTCACGGCGCGGCACGCGCGGGAGTGCCCCCGGGGGCCGGGGGTCCGCCGCTTCCACCCCGTCGGCGGATTACGGCCACTGGCCGGGCTTCGACCATTCACTGTCCGGTTCATCCGTGTTCATCGGGGCTTCGATTGCGGCGGCATGGCGGATGCATGACAAGACCCCAACTCCCTTGAGCCACACCCCGTAGCGCGGCCAGGCTGCTGCTCACGCCGGGAAACGCGACAGCCGCTTCCGGCGGTGCGTGCGAGCGCACGCCGCCCCCATCGTCGCGCCACCCACCCGGTGCGCCGCCAAGAGGAGGACTCCCCCGTCATGTCACTTCCCCAGCACTCCAGGACCCGCCTGGCCGTGACCCTCTCCGCCGCCACCGCGGCGGCCCTCCTGGGCACCTTCGCCGCCCTCCCCGCCCAGGCCGCCCCCGCCGAGGGCGTGGTGCTCGCCGCCGGCTCGGCCGACGCGGTGCCCGGCAGCTACCTCGTCACCCTGAAGGAGGGCGCCGGCTTCACGGCCGGCTCCGCCAAGGGCCGTGGCCTGATAGCCGGTTACGGCGGCACGGTCGGCAAGACCTTCGGCGCGGCGCTCAACGGCTACACCGCCCGGCTGGACGCCGGCGCGGCCCGCCGCCTCGCCGCCGACCCGGCCGTCGCGTCCGTCGAGCAGAACCAGGTGGTCCGCGCCGACGCGACGCAGTCCAACGCCCCCTGGGGCCTGGACCGCATCGACCAGGCGGACCTGCCGCTCTCCGGCACCTACACCTACCCGGACAGCGCGGGCGCGGGCGTCACCGCGTACGTCATCGACACCGGCGTCCGGATCGGCCACGCCGAGATCGCCGGGCGTGCCGTGAACGGGTACGACGCGGTCGAGGGCGACTCCGTCGCGCAGGACGGCAACGGGCACGGCACGCACGTCGCCACCACCATCGCCGGGACGACGTACGGCGTGGCGAAGGCCGCGAAGATCGTGGCCGTCCGGGTGCTCGACAACAACGGCTCCGGCACCACCGCCGGGGTCGTCGCGGGCATCGACTGGGTGACGGCCCACCACGCCGCGGGCGCGCCGGCCGTCGCCAACCTCTCGCTCGGCGGGGGCGCCTCCACCACGCTCGACAACGCGGTGAAGAAGTCCATCGCGGACGGGGTCACCTACGCGGTCGCCGCCGGCAACTCCGGTGCGAACGCGTCCTCCTCGTCCCCGGCCCGGGTCGCCGCCGCCCTCACCGTCGGCGCCACCGACAGCGCGGACGCCAAGGCGAGCTGGTCCAACTACGGTTCGGTGCTCGACCTCTTCGCCCCGGGCGTCTCGATCACCGCGGGCTGGAACACCAGTGACACGGCCACCAACACCATCTCCGGCACCTCGATGGCCACCCCGCACGTGGCGGGTGCCGCGGCCGTCTACCTCGCCGGTCACCCCTCCGCCACTCCGGCACAGGTCGCCACCGCCCTGGTCAACGGCGCCACGCCGAACAAGGTGACCGCCCCGGGCAGCGGCTCCCCGAACCGTCTGCTGCGGCTCGTCCCGTAGCGCACGGGAACGCCCCGGAGGCCCACGAGGGCTCCGGGGCGTTCGCCGTTCCCGCTACGCGCCCGCCGGGCGGCGCGGCTCGCGCCACATGCCCCAGAGCATCGGGCCGTCGCCGGGCAGCGGCACCTCCTCGCGCACGGTGAAGCCGAAGTGCTCGTAGACGGGGAGGTTGGCCGCCTTCGAGGACTCCAGGTACACCGGCATGCCGGCCGCGTCCGCCTGGGCCAGACCCGAGCGCAGCAGGGCGGCGCCGTGGCCCCGGCCCTGGGCGGCCGGGTCGGCGCCGATGAGCGACAGGGACCAGTGCGGCTCCTGGGGCGTGTGCGCGGCGGCGGTCTCGACGGCCGCACCGAACTGCGCGACGCGGTCGCCGAGGATGCTCTTCAGCTCCTCGATCGTGTCCGCGTCCGGCACGGCCTTCTCCTGCGCCTCGGCGGGAACCCAGAACGCGACGGCCGCGTCGGTGCGCTCGCACACGCCGTGGTGGACGTACTGGCGGGTGAAGATCGTGCCGAAGTAGCGGCTCAGCGAGGCCGCGCGGGAGGCGTCCGCCGGGAAGAACCAGCGCATCATCGGGTCGTCGTCGAAGGCGCTGGTCAGAAGGGCGCTGATGAGTGCAGCGTCGTCGACCGTGGCCGTCCTGGGTATGTTCGTCAGGGTCATACGGCTCATTCTGCACGAGATGATCTTGGAATTCCGGGCGGGGTCCCCGCCCGGGACGACCCCTCGTCAGGCGCGTCCCGCGGCCTTCTGGCTGCGCCGGGACAGCGAGTCGACGACCACGGCGGCGAGCAGCACCGAACCGGTGATCATGAACTGGACGGCATTGCTGACACCCATGATGTTCATGCCCGACTGGATCGAGCCGATGACCAGCGAGCCCAGCAGCGCCGACCAGACCGAACCCCGGCCGCCGAACAAGCTGGTGCCGCCGATGACGGCCGCGGCGATGACGTTCATCAGCAGGTTGCCACCACCGGAGGTCTGGCTCGCGGACTGGATCTGGCCGGCCAGGAACAGCCCGCCGACGGCCGCCATCAGACCGGAGACCGTGAAGACGCTCATCCGGATGAACGGCACGCTGATGCCGGCCCTCCGGGCACCCTCGATGTTGCCGCCGACCGCGAAGACCTGGCGCCCGTACCGGGTGCGCCGCAGCACGAAGTCGACGACGACCAGCAGGATCAGGAAGATCAGCAGCGCCAGCGGCAGGCCCTGGTACTGGTTGAGGATGTACGCGGTGGCGAAGGCGATCGCCCCGATCACGACGGTGCGCAGCACGATCTCGGCGACCGGCCGGAACGGCACCCGGGCCGCCTGCCGGCGCTTGGCGTCGAGCAGCGAGGCGAGCAGGAACAGGCCGACACCGACGCCCGCGACGACGTACGCGGTCGCGGGGCTGTGGAAGATCGTCGAGTACAGCTTGGCGACGATGCTCTCGCTCGGGATGTTGACGGTGCCGCTGCTGCCGAGCACCTGGAGCATGAGGCCGTTCCAGGCGAGGTTGCCCGCCAGGGTGACGACGAAGGCGGGCACGCCGACCTTGGCGAAGAAGAAGCCCTGGATGAGTCCGACGGCCGCTCCCCCGACGAGCGCGACCAGCAGCGCCAGCCACTGGTTCATGCCGTTGATGACGTTCAGCACGGCGAAGATCGCGGCGCACAGGCCGCTGACCGAGCCTACGGAGAGGTCGATCTCGCCGAGCAGCAGGACGAAGACGATGCCGACGGCGATCATGCCGGTGCCGACGATCTGCTGGCTGAGGTCGGACAGGTTCTGCGCCGACAGGAAGGCGCTGTTGAGACTGCCGAACACCGTCCAGATGATGACGACGGCCACGACGACGGGCAGCGAGCCCAGTTCGCCGCTGCGCAGCTTGCGGCGGAACTCCGCGGCGTAACCGCGCAGTCCCTCCTCACGGACGATCAGCCGGCTGTCGACGGCGGGCATCGCCTCGGGAGCGGTCCGCTGCGCGGCGTCGTCGGCGGCGCGTTCACCGCCGCCCGCCGGGCCGTCGAACCGGCGGTCCCGGTCCTCGGGGTCTCCGGCGCGCCTCATCGCTCCTCCTCCCGGCGGCCACCGGGCCCACCGCGTTCGCCGCGCGCCTCCCGCTCCTCGCGGATCCGGGCCTGGCGGCGGGTGACGGCGCTGTCGCTGGCTCCGGTGATCGCGGAGATGATCTCCTCGGTCGTGGTGGAGCGCTTGTCGAAGAACCCGTTGTTCCGGCCCAGCCGGAGCACCGCGATCCGGTCGGCGACGGCCATCACGTCGACCATGTTGTGGCTGATGAGGATGGTGCCCAGGCCCTGGACACGGAGCCGTTCGACGAGGTCGAGGACCTCGGCGGTCTGCTCCACGCCGAGCGCGGCGGTCGGTTCGTCCAGGATGACGACCTTGGGGTCGCCGATCAGGGACCGCGCGATCGCCACGGTCTGGCGCTGGCCGCCGGACAGCGAGGCCACGGGGATGCGGACGCTGGGGATGCGGATGGACAGGGTGTCGAGCAGTTCGCGGGAGCGCTGCTCCATGCGGACCTCGTCGAGCACGCCGAAGTGGCGCAGCTCCCTGCCGAGGAACAGGTTGCCGACCACGTCGAGGTTGTCGCACAGGGCGAGGTCCTGGTAGACGGTGGCGATGCCGAGGCTCTGGGCGTCGTGCGGGCGGCTGATCGAGACCGGCCGCCCCTGCCACTCGATGACGCCCTCGTCGGGCGGGTTGACCCCGGCGACCGTCTTGACGGCGGTCGACTTCCCGGCGCCGTTGTCACCGACCAGGGCGACGACCTCGCCGGCGTGGACCTCCAGGTCGAACCCCGACAGGGCCTGGACCGCGCCGAAGCGCTTGGAGATCCCCCGCAGTGTCAGCACAGGTGCTTCCGGCAATTCCACCGCCTCCGCCTACATCAGGCCGGCCTGCTTGCACGCTGCCGCATAGGTCGGTGTGCAGATCTCCTGGACCGTGTACATGCCGTCCTTGACGACCGTGTCCTTGATGTTGTCCTTGTTGACGACGACCGGCTTGAGCAGGTTGGACGGCACCTTCTGGCCGCTGCCGCTGGTCACCGTGACCGGAGTCAGGTCGGCGGGCAGCGACTTGCCCTGGGCGAAGTCGACGGCCATGGTCGCGGCGATGTCGGCCTCGGGCTTGTACGGCTTCTGGACGGTGATGGTCTGCGTGCCCAGCAGGATCCGCTGGATGGCGTCGAGTTGGGCGTCCTGGCCGGTCAACGGCACGTTCATGCCCGCCGCCTTGAGGGCGGTGGAGATGCCGGCGGCCAGACCGTCGTTGGCCGAGTAGACGCCGACGATCTTGTCCTTGCCGAGTGCGCTGATGGCACCGGACATCTGCTGGTTGGCGTTGTTCGGGTCCCAGTTGGGGGTGTCGTACTCCTTGCCGATCTTCACCTTGCCGTCGAGCACGGAGTGCGCGCCGGCCTTGAACTCGGCCGCGTTGGGGTCGGTCGGCGACCCGTTGTGCATCACGATCTCGCCGCTCTGCGCCTTGGCGCCGAGCGCGTCGAGCAGCGCCTTGCCCTGCAGCCTGCCGACCTCGTGGTTGTCGTACGAGACATAGGAGTCGACCGGGCCCTGCGCGAGGCGGTCGTACGACACGACCTTCACGCCCGCGTCATGGGCCTTCTGCACGGAGGACTGGATCGACTTGGCGTCCACCGCGTCGAGGATCAGCACCTTGTCGCCCTTGGCGAGCGCGGTGTTGACCTGCTGCTGCTGGGTGGTGGCGCTCTCGGCGGCGTTGTAGTAGTCGACATGGGCGCCCGGCGCCAGCTGCTGGATCTTCGCCTCGATGTACGGCCGGTCGAACTTCTCGTACCGGGTGGTCTTGCTCTCCGGGAGCAGCAGACCGATCTTGACCTCTTCGGCTTTCGTCGGCGCGGACGGGAGGGCTCCGCTGGTCGACACCACTCCCAGGGAGAGGGCCGCGGTCCCCGCCAGGGCTATCGCGGCGCGCAATGTACGGGTCATGGGAGGCTCCTTTCGCACGCCGCGCGATTCCGCCTTCCGAGACCGCGGGGGCGCGGGCGCACCTCTGGCCATATCTCGACATTAGACCCAACCCCCAGTGGCGACCATTCGCGCTCGGGCACCGGGAATTCAGGGATGGAGCTCCGTTTCACCTGGGGTGGCCGCGGCGTCACGTCCCGTGCCGGACTTTCCGTCGGATTCGGACGCGGAGGGCGGCAGGCGCGTGAATTCACGCCATTGAACGCGGAAACACCGACCCGAAGGTCCGCGGGCGGTCACGATCTGAGCTCATTGTCCATTCGCATCGGACAGATGGAGCGCTCGTGTCGCGAAACGTTTCCCCTTCGCCCGTGCTCATCGAAAATCCCTCCGTCACCTTCTCCAGCGCCCCGCAGCGCCGGCCGCTGCGGCACCTGGGCCGCCCCTCCCTGCGCACGTCGGTCTCCGGCACCCGGCGGCGCGCCCGCGGCGAGTCACCGCGGGTCCTGCTGCTCGTGCCCTCGTACACGCGGGTCGTGGAGCCCTCTCCGGAACGGAGCAGCTTCCGGGCCCTCGGCCTGGACACCTTCGAGGTCATGAAGCGGGCCGGCACCCCGATCGGCCTGCTGCGCATCGCCACCAACGCCCGGCTCTCCGGCTTCGACGTGAAGATCGTCGACTCGCCCTTCGCGGGCTGGGAGCAGGAACGCCACCTGGTCGACCTCGGGGGCGGCAGCAACCTGGTCCGCTACGGCCTCGACGACGCACAACTCCGCGCGATCATCGAGGAGTTCGACCCGGACGTGGTCGGCGTCCAGTGCATCTACACCGTCCAGTGGGGCAACGCGCGGGCCCTCGCCGACCTGGTCAAGGACATCGACCCGTCGATCGTGACGGTCACCGGCGGGGCGCATCCCAGCGGGGACTGGCGCTACTCGGTGCCCGACTCCCCCTTCGACCACGTGGTCATCAACGAGGCGGACCAGACGTTCACGGCCCTGTTGCAGGCGCTGACCGAGGAGGGCGGCGACATCGACGCCGTACCGGGCCTCGCCTACCGCCGCGCGGACGGCGCCGTGGTCCGGACGACGGCCTCCTCCCCGTACATGCGGATCCTTCCGAAGCGCCAGGGGCTGGACCAGCGGCTGGGCATGATGCCGCTGCCCGACTTCGGGCTGCTGGACATGAGCCAGTACGAGCAGGCGTACCACTCCTCAGGCAAGCGGGTCCGCCCGCACGGCTCATGGGCGCAGATCTTCTCGACGATCGGCTGCAACGTCGGCTGCGACTTCTGCTACATCCCGATGGTGAACGGGCCGTGGCGGGCGCTCGGCACCGACTGGTTCGACCTGCACCTCGGGGAGATCCGCAAGCAGGGCGTGACCGAGGTGCTCATCGAGGACGACCACCTGCTGCACGACCCGCTGTACGCGATGCGGGTCTTCGAGCTGCTCCGCAAGCACGACCTGCCGTGGGTCGAGGAGGGCGGCCTGAGCCTGTTCAACCTGGTGCTGCTGCACCTGGGCGAGAAGTTCGCCGCGACCATGGCCGAGTCGGAGCGGCGCAACCCCAACTTCCGCAACGTGCTGGCCGCGATGCGCGGCGGGCTGACCTGCCGGGACCTCATCAAGGCGATGGCGGACGGCGGCTGCTACAGCGTGTACCTCGCGGTGGAGAGCGCCAACGAGGACAGCCTGGAGCAGTCGGGCAAGCCGCGGCTCAACGCCTTCCAGCAGGCCACCGGCGAGATCGTCGAGATGTTCACCGAGTACGGGATCCAGGTCACCGGCGGATTCATGCTCGGTTTCGTCAATCCGCCCGAACGGCCCGGCGCCGAACCGTACATCGAGTCGCTGGAGCAGATCGAGAAGACCATCGACTACGCGGTGACGCTGATGGGCCACGGCATGGCGTACGCGAACCCGTTCATCGTCACCCCGCTGCCGGGCACCAAGATGTGGGACTTCCAGAAGGACTACGTCGTCCGGCACTACGACAACGGGTGGTCGCACGAGAAGGCGACGATGGCCACGGAGAAGTGGAGCGCGGAGGACATCGAGCGGATGCGCCTCGAACTCCTCGTGCGGGCCAACGGCGCCGACAAGGTGACCGAAATGGTCCGCAGGGGGACGTGGCCGGTGGACGCCTGACCGGCCACCGGCCCGCTATCCCCGGCGGCGCGCGGAGCGCAGGGCCTCGGCCGAGGCCAGCATCGCGCCGCCGGTGATCAGCACACAGGCGACGGCGACGGGCCAGCTCGCGGCGGCCCGTCCCGTCGCCACCAGCAGACCGGTGGACAGCAGCGGGGCGAAGTAGGACACGGTGCCCAGGAGCCGGATGTCGCCGTGCTTGGTGCCGTGGTCCCAGACGTAGAAGGCCCCGCCGACCGGCCCGACGCCCAGGGCGAGCACGGCGAGCCACTGCCAGCCCTCGGGCCGGACGGTGGTCTCGAAGAGCAGGTGGGCGACGGCGGCGAGGGCGGCGGTGGCCAGGCAGAAGAAGGCCACCGCGTCGGTCGGGACCTGCGGGTAGCGCCGGTTGGCGACCGAGTACACCGACCACACCACGGCGCAGACGGCGGCGGCGACGTAGCCGAGCAGGTACGCGCCGCGGAAGTGCACGCCCTGCCCGCCGGTCACGAGCAGGAAGGTGCCGCCGAGGCCGAGCAGCGCGCCGGCCGTGTGCCACCAGCGCAGCCGCTCGCCGGGCAGCAGCGCGGAGAGCACGACGATCAGCAGCGGCCACAGGTAGGCGATGAGGCCGGCGTCGACGGGCGGGGCGTTGCGCAGGGCCAGGAAGTAGAAGAAGTGGTAGCCGAACAGTCCGCCGACCCCCAGTACCCAGGCGCCCGCGGGCAGCCCGCGCGCCAGGGCGGCACCGCCGCGCAGGGCCCTCGGCAGTCCGATCAGACCGCCGACGGCGAAGGCCATCGCGGTGAGCTGGAAGGGCGGGATCCGCCCGGTGAGCGTGGTGAAGAGGGCGAGCGAGGCCCACAGCAGCACGGCCACGCCGCCGACCGCGGTCGCTCTGAGGCGGCGCGCCGGGCCGGCGGCCGGGCCGGCGTCACGGGGCCCGCCCTCGGAGGTGATGACCTGCTGTCGCGCGTCCTGTGCGTCCACGTGCTCCCCAGTCCGTCGGGTCCGGCGCTGCTGCCCGTCGACGACTATCGGGGAGCAGGGAGGAGACGCACCACCCGCACCCCTGTTTTCCGGACACGCGGGACCCGCGACGGCCCGGAGGGTGGGATTCAGAGACGGGCTTTGCATGACCATGCGTCTTGATGCATAATATTGCCATGTCTAAGGTCCTCACCTCCCTCCCGGTCGGCGAGCGCGTCGGCATCGCCTTCTCCGGCGGTCTCGACACCTCGGTCGCGGTCGCGTGGATGCGCGACAAGGGCGCCGTGCCCTGCACCTACACCGCCGACATCGGCCAGTACGACGAGCCCGACATCGCGTCGGTGCCCGGCCGCGCCCAGGCCTACGGTGCCGAGATCGCGCGTCTGGTCGACTGCCGGGCCGCGCTCGTCGAAGAGGGCCTGGCCGCGCTCGCCTGCGGCGCGTTCCACGTCCGCTCCGGCGGCCGCGCCTACTTCAACACCACCCCCCTCGGCCGCGCCGTCACCGGCACGCTGCTCGTCCGGGCGATGCTGGAGGACGACGTCCAGATCTGGGGCGACGGCTCGACCTTCAAGGGCAACGACATCGAGCGGTTCTACCGCTACGGCCTGCTCGCCAACCCGCACCTGCGGATCTACAAGCCCTGGCTCGACGCGGACTTCGTGACCGAGCTCGGCGGCCGCAAGGAGATGTCGGAGTGGCTCCTCGCCCACGGCCTCCCCTACCGGGACAGCACCGAGAAGGCGTACTCCACCGACGCCAACATCTGGGGCGCCACCCACGAGGCCAAGACCCTGGAGCACCTGGACACCGGCGTCGAGACCGTCGAGCCGATCATGGGCGTCCGGTTCTGGGACCCGTCGGTCGAGATCACCGCCGAGGACGTCACGATCGGCTTCGACCAGGGCCGCCCGGTCACGATCAACGGCAAGGAGTTCTCCTCCGCCGTCGACCTGGTCATGGAGGCCAACGCCATCGGCGGCCGCCACGGCCTGGGCATGTCGGACCAGATCGAGAACCGGATCATCGAGGCCAAGAGCCGCGGCATCTACGAGGCCCCCGGCATGGCGCTGCTGCACGCCGCGTACGAGCGGCTCGTCAACGCCATCCACAACGAGGACACCCTCGCCCAGTACCACAACGAGGGCCGCCGCCTCGGCCGGCTCATGTACGAGGGCCGCTGGCTGGACCCGCAGGCGCTGATGGTGCGCGAGTCCCTCCAGCGCTGGGTCGGCGCGGCCGTCACCGGCGAGGTGACCCTGCGGCTGCGGCGCGGCGAGGACTACTCGATCCTCGACACCACCGGCCCCGCCTTCAGCTACCACCCGGACAAGCTGTCCATGGAGCGCACCGAGGACTCGGCCTTCGGCCCCACGGACCGCATCGGCCAGCTCACCATGCGCAACCTCGACATCGCCGACTCGCGCGCCAAGCTGGAGCAGTACGTCGGGCTCGGCCTGATCGGCGGCGGCAGCCCCGTGATCGGCGCCGCCCAGGCCGCCGCGACCGGTCTGATCGGCACCATGCCGGAGATGCCCGAGGGCGGCGCCGAGGCCATCGCCTCGCGCGGCGAGGTCTCGGCGGAGGACGAGCTGCTCGACCGCGCCGCGATGGAGTCCGGCACGGACTGACCCGTACCGGCCCGCACGGCCCCGCACCATCCGGGAGACCGGCCCGACGCTCATGGCGTCGGGCCGGTCTTTCGGCGTCCCTGTGGCGGACGGGCGGGGCCGCCGGCCTCGGTGCGGGCTCCGGTCGGCCCGCCCGGAGCCCGCCCGGCCCGCACCCCCCTTCCGGTCAGCCGGCCGGCGCGTAACCCGCCGGGCGGGTCGTGAAGGTGCCGCGGCCCTGGGTGCGGCCACGGAGCCGGGACGCGTAGCCGAAGAGTTCGGCGAGCGGGACCGTCGCCGTCAGGACCGCCGTACCGCCCCGGGTGGTCGAGTCGGTGACCCGGCCGCGCCGGGCGGACAGGTCGCCCAGGACCGTGCCGACCGCCGTGTCGGGCACGGTCACGGTGACCTCCGCGACCGGTTCGAGCAGCGTCATCGTGCTCGTGCGGAGCGCCTCGCGCAGGGCGAAGCGGCCGGCGGCCCGGAAGGCGAGCTCGGACGAGTCCTTCACGTGGGTCGCCCCGTCGGTGAGCGTGACGCGGACGCCGGTCACGGGATGTCCGCCGAGCGGGCCCTCGGCCAGGGCGTCACGGCAGCCGGCCTCGACCGCGCGGACGAACTCCTGCGGGACGCGCCCGCCCGTGACCGTCGAGCGGAAGACGAACTCCGCCGCCCCGGATCCCCGCCGCTCCCCCGTCTCCTGCCCCGCCGCGTCCTCCAGGGGTGCGACATCGATGACGACCTGGGCGAACTGGCCCGCGCCGCCGTCCTGTTTGACGTGCCGGTACACGAGGCCCGTGACGCCCCGGGCGACGGTCTCCCGGTACGCGACGCGGGGCCGGCCCACGGTGACCTCCAGGCCCTGGGCGCGGCGCAGCCGCTCGACGGCCACCTCCAGGTGCAGTTCGCCGAGGCCGGAGAGGACGGTCTGGCCCGATTCGGGGTCGGTGCGCACGACCAGCGACGGGTCCTCCTCGGTGAGGCGGGCCAGCGCGGTGGCGAGCCGTTCGGTGTCGAGGCCGCGCCGGGCCTCGACGGCCACGGAGACGACCGGATCGGCGGAGACCGGCGGTTCGAGCAGCATCGGCGCGTCGGGGGCGCAGAGCGTGGCGCCGGTACGGGCGGACCTGGGGCCCACGACGGCGACGATGTCACCGGCCTCGGCGTGGTCGGCCTCGGTCGTCCGGTCGGCCTGGACCCGCAGGATCCGGGCGATGCGTTCGGTGCGGCGCGCGGTGGCATCGAGCACGGTGTCCCCCTTGCGGATCGTTCCGGCGTAGACGCGGAGGTAGGTGAGGCGGCCGGTGGGCGTGGCACTCACCTTGAACGCGAGCGCGGTGAACGGCGCCTCCGGGTCGGCGGGGTGTTCCCCGCGGACCGGCGGCAGGTCCGTCGGCGCCGGCAGGTAGGCGACGACGGCGTCGAGCAGCGGTTCGATCCCGCGGTTGCGGTAGGCGGAGCCGCAGAGCACGACGACGGCCTCGCCGGAGAGGGTGAGGTCCCGCAGCGCGGCGACCAGGGTGGCGTCGGAGAGCGTGCCGTGCGCGCAGTACTCCTCCAGGGCGGCGGCGTGCAGTTCCGCGACCGTCTCCGTCAGCTGCCGGCGTCGGCGTGCGGCCTCCTCGCGCAGGTCCTCTGGGACGGGACCTTCGGTGTACGTGTCGGCCCCGTCGGCCCACTCGTACGCCCGCATGCGGACCAGGTCGACGACGCCGGTGAAGGCGGCCTCGCGGCCGATGGGGAGCTGGACGGGCAGCGGTACGGTGCCGAGCCGGGTGCGCAGGGAGTGCACGGCGGTGTCGAGGTCGGCGCCCGCGCGGTCCAGCTTGTTGACGAACGCGAGGCGCGGGACCCCGTGCCGGTCGGCCTGGCGCCACACCGACTCGCTCTGCGGCTCGACGCCCGCCACGCCGTCGAAGACGGCGACGGCGCCGTCGAGGACGCGCAGCGCTCGTTCGACCTCGTCGGAGAAGTCGACGTGTCCGGGCGTGTCGATCAGGTTCAGCCGGTGCCCGGCCCAGTCGCAGCTGACGGCCGCGGCGGAGATGGTGATGCCGCGGTCGCGTTCCTGGGGGTCGAAGTCGGTGACGGTGGTGCCCTCGTGGACCTCGCCGCGCTTGTGCACGGCACCGGTGAGGAAGAGGAACCGCTCGGTGAGGGTCGTCTTGCCGGCGTCGACGTGGGCCAGGATGCCCAGGTTACGGAGAGAGGTGCGAGAGGTGCGAGAGGTGCGAGAGGTACGGGAGGTATGGGCGATGCGGGTGGTACGCATGGTGGTGTTTCCTTCGCTGCGGAGCGGTTGCTGGGCAGCGCGATTCCCGTGACGGCGGGCACGCGGAAGGGGTGTGGGAGGTGCGTGGATCCGTCTTCGTCGCGGGTCAGCGGTGCCGGCCGCGCAGCCGGCACCGGACGGACGAAGAGGCCAGGATCACGTCGTACCGGGCGCGGGAGACGACGGCGGTGGTGGTGACATGGGCACGCATGGCCGGCTCCCTTCGTGGCTCTACGGTCGTGACGGGTCGGACCTGTCGGCCCGCTTCGGGGAGTGTAGGGAGAAGCGGGCCCGGGGGGACATCGGTTTTCCGGCGGCCTGTCCGGAGCTCAGTCCTTCGCCGCGTAGTACTCCTCGATCGGGCGGCGCGCCTCGTCGAACAGGGCCGGACCGTCCTGCGGGACGGTCGGCCAGGCGCCCGACTCCGGGTTGAGCGCGATCAGTTGCTCGGTGGCCAGCGCGAACACGACCCGGCCGACGCCGGAGCGCACCAGGGCTCCGGAGCACATGCCGCAGGGCTGGCAGCTGGTGTACAGGGTGGTGCGGGCGGCCGTCTCCCGGTCGAGTTCGCTCGCCGCCCAGCGGGCCAGTTTGAGTTCGGGGTGGGCGGTGATGTCGTCGTCGCGCCGCACCGTGTTGTGGGCCTCGGCGAGCACGGTGCCGTCGGGTCCGGCGAGGAGGGAGCCGTAGGGGGCGTCTCCCAGGGTGACGGCGCGGGCGGCGAGCTCGACGGCGCGGCGCAGCAGCTTCTCGTCTGCGGGGCTGATCACGGTGCTGTCCTCCGGTGTGCGACAAGGGTGGTGAGGTCCCGCCAGGCGGTGTGCGGCCGGCGGGTGGCCTCGGGGTCCTGGTGGTAAGGGTCGAGCACGACGGTCCCGGCGCCGAGCAGGCGCAGCTGTTCGAGGTCGTCGAGGACCTGTTCGAGGGTGCCGACCCCGGCGAGCCGCTCGGGGTCCTCGACGGGGGCGGCGGTCAGCCGCAGCGCGATCCGGGGCGCGAACCCGGGCAGCTCGTGGCTCCGCACGACCGTGCGCATCCAGGGCAGGGTGCCCCGCAGCGGGTGCCAGGCGTCGCCGAACCGGACGGCGCGGCGGACGCCCGCCTCGCTGTTGCCGCCGACCCACAGGGGTACGGGGCCGATGCCGGCCTCGCGCAGGGCGGCGAGGCTCTCGTCGGTGATCCGGCCGCGCCGGGCGAACGGCACCCCGAGCGCCTCGAACTCCTGCCGGGCCCAGCCGACGCCCACGCCGAGGACGAGGCGCCCCCCGCTGAGCGCGTTCAGGTTGGCGGCCATGCGGGCCACCAGGAGGGGGTGCCGGTAGGGCACGATCAGCACCGTGGTGCCGAGCCGCACCCGGGTGGTGACACCGGCCAGCCAGGACAGCGTGGTGAACGGCTCGTAGAACGGCTCCGGGTAGCGCTCGGCCACGTCCGGGGTGACGGCCACGTGGTCGGAGACCATGAGCAGGTCGAAGCCGAGGCCCTCGACGACCCTGGCCCAGTCGCGCAGCATCCCGGGGTCGGTCCCGGGTCCGAAGTTCGGTACGTTGACGCCTAGTTGCATGAGCGGAGGCTATCCCGGCGATCATGGACCGCTGAAGACCGTTCTCCCTGCGCTGGGGACGGTCTCCCGTGGATTTCCCGGTAGGGTCGCGCCATGACCGCGAACCTCGACGACGTCGACTGGGCGATCATCGCCCACTTGCAACAGGAAGCCCGGGTCTCGCTCAGCGAGTTGGGGCGCCGGGTGAGCCTCAGCCCCTCGGCCACCACCGAGCGGGTGCGCCAACTGGAGGCGCTGGGGGTCGTCACCGGCTACCACGCGACGGTCGACCTGTCGAAGGTCGGCTATCCGGTGCTCGCCGTCGTCCGCCTGAAGTACCCGGGCAACCGCCACCAGCCGCTGCGCAGCCTGCTCGCCGAGCGGCGGGAGATCCTGGAGTGCCTGCGGACCACCGGCGACGACTGCTACACGCTCAAGGTGGCCGCGACCTCGATGGCGCACCTGGAGACCCTCATGGACGAACTGGCGGGCTTCGGTTCCACGACCACCAGCGTCGTCTACAGCCAGACGCTGCCGTTCCGGGGACCCGCACGGCCGTGAGGCGGGGCCGGCCGGGCCCGAGATGCCGACCCGCCCACGAGGGCGAACAATTGGCTGAGGAGGCACGAGCCAAGGAGGCCGTACGGCAGGACGTGCTGTAGCCGCCGCCTCCGCTCGGGGACCCCCCTACCGGAACGTGGCCACGTCATGAGCGCACAGGACCCCGCCACGGGCGGGCTCGCACCGCGAAAGAGTGCCCTCTACCGGCTCGGGCACTGGTGCGCCCGACGGTTCGTCGTCGTCATCGTCCTGTGGCTGGCGGCCCTCGTGGGTCTGCAGTTCGCCAACCGGGCGGTCGGCGGGCAGTACTCCGACAACTTCACCCTTCCCGGTGTGCAGTCGGCCGACGGGCTCGCCGTCCTGGAGGCGCACGACCCCGCCGCGGGCGGATACGGCGCCCAGATCGTGCTCAACGACCCCTCGCAGCCGCTCACCAAGGAGGCGTCCGCCGTGAACTCGGCGGTCGCCTCGCTGCAGAAACTGCCCGACGTGCTCAGCGCCCAGAACCCGCTGCCGCCGCCGGGCACTCCCCCGCCCACGACCCCGTCCTCGGTGCCGAACACCGGGCCGCTGTCCACCGACGGCAAGACCGCCTACATCACCGTCCGGTTCAGCGTCCCGCCGTCCACGCTCGGCACCGAATACCTCAACGGCGTCGACACCGCCGTGAAGCCGCTCCGCGACGCGGGCGTCACCGTCGAGTACGGCGGCACCCTCGGCGAACTGGCCCGGCCGGCCCCCGACGACCGCACCAGCGAGGCCATCGGCTTCGCGGTGGCCATCGTCGTCCTCCTGATCGGCTTCGGCAGCGTCATCGCCGCCGTCCTCCCCCTCGTCACCGCCCTGATCGGAGCGATCTGCGGGCTCGCGCTGCTCGGCCTGATGGCGGCGGCGTTCACCTTCGGCACCGTCTCACCGACCCTGGCCACCATGATCGGCCTGGGCGTCGGCATCGACTACGCCCTCTTCCTCATCACCCGGCACCGCCAGAACCTCATGGACGGGCACGATCCCGCCGACTCCGCCGGTCTGGCCACGACCACCAGCGGCCGGGCCGTCCTGGTCTCCGGCTGCACCGTCATCATCGCCCTGTCCGGCCTGTGGGTCTCCGGCGTCACCTTCATCGGCAAACTGGGGCTCGCGGCGGCCTTCACCGTGGTCACCGCCGTCCTCGCGGCGCTGACCCTGGTCCCGGCGATGCTGGGCCTCGTCGGCCGCCGCATCGACCGCTACCACGTCCGCAAGCCCGTCGCCGAGACCGACGCCGAGCCGGGAGCCACCGCGCACGGCACCTGGCACCGCTACGCCCAGCGCGTCGAACGGCGCCCCTGGACCTTCCTGACCTGCGGAGTCGTGACCCTCGTCATCCTCGCGATCCCGCTGTTCTTCATCCAGCTCGGGCACATCGGTGACGGCGCCGACCCCAAGTCCTTCACCGACCGGCGCGCCTACGACCTGATCTCTACCGCCTTCGGGCCGGGAGCCAACGGCCCGCTGACGCTCGTGGTGGACCAGACGTCCGTGCCACAGGCCGACCGTGCCGCGCTCGCCACCCAGCTCCAGAAGGCGCTCACGAACGTCCCCGACGCGGCGTCCATCACCCCGCTGAGGACCACGTCCGACGGTGACGTGCTCGTCGGCACGGCCTACTCGGTCGCCGCCCCGCAGGACGAGCGCACCACCCAGCTCACCGACCACCTCGTCGACGACGTCCTGCCGCAGGGCGTCGCCGGCACCGACGCCCAGACCTACGTCACCGGCACCACCGCCGCGCAGGTCGACTTCCTGGACATCGTCTCCAGCCGCCTGCCGGTGATCATCGCCGTCGTGGTCGGGCTCGCCTTCCTCGTCATCCTGACCGTGTTCCGCGGCCTCCTCGTCGCGGTCAAGGCGGCCGTGCTCAACGTGCTGTCGATCGCCGCCTCGTACGGGGTGGTCGTCGCCGTCTTCCAGTGGGGCTGGGGCGGTCCGGCGCTCGGCGTCTCCGGCAAGGTGCCCGTCGAGAGCTACGTACCGATGATGATGTTCGCGATCGTCTTCGGCCTGAGCATGGACTACGAGATCTTCCTGCTGTCCCGGGTGCGCGAGGCGTGGCTGCGCACCGGCGACTCCAAGGCGAGCGTCGCGCACGCGCTGGAGATCACCGCCCGGGTGATCACCTGCGCCGCGCTGATCATGGTCAGCGTGTTCGCGGCCTTCATCATCTCCGACAACATCGTCGTCAAGATGCTGGGCCTCGGCCTCGCGGCCAGCGTCCTCATCGACGCCACGATCGTGCGTCTGCTCCTGGTCCCCGCGGTGATGACCCTGCTCGGCCCCCGCGCCTGGTGGACACCCCGCTGGCTCGACCGCCTGCTGCCGCACCTGGACACCGAGGGCGAGGCCGCGCTGAAGCGCGACACCGAGACGCCCGTCCGGCCCAGCTGAGCGGCCCGGCCGGACGGGTGGGGGGACGGGGAGTCGGGGGGGGCGGAGGGACGGGGAGGTGGCGGGCGTACACGGGCGGCCCGGCGGGTGCCGTGAACGGCCTGTGGGGCAGCGCACGGCCTGTGGCAGGCTGGCCGGGTGACCGCACATCAGACCTCGCCGAACTCACGCCCGGAAAAGGCCGCATGACCGCCCGTTCGCCGCACCCCGCCGCCTCCTACCAGCTCCTGCCCGGCGCGCCGGACTCGCCCGTCCTGCTGCACGTGCCGCACTCCTCCCGCACGGTCCCGGCGGAGGTGCGGGCCGGCATCGTGCTCGGCGACGAGGAGCTGGCGCGCGAGCTGGACCACATCACCGACGCGTACACCGAGGACATCGCCGCCGAGGCCGCGGCGCACGCCGGCGCGAAGCCCTGGCGGTTCGTCAACCGGCTCTCCCGCCTGGTCGTCGACCCCGAGCGGTTCCCCGACGAGCGCGAGGAGATGCTGTCCGTCGGCATGGGCGCGGTCTACACCCGCACCACCCACCGCGCCGAGCTCCGCCCGGCCGGCTTCGACCCGGCACCGCTCCTCGCCCGCTACTTCGACCCGTACGCGCGGGCGATGACCGACGCGGTCGCCGCACGCCTGGCGGCGGCCGGGCGCGCCGTGATCGTCGACGTCCACTCGTACCCGACGCAGACCCTCCCGTACGAACTGCACGGCACGGGCCCCCGCCCGCCGGTCTGCCTCGGTACCGACGCCTTCCACACCCCGCCCGCGCTGCTCGCGGCGGCGCGGAAGGCGTTCGCGGGCTTCGGCGAGGTCGGCACGGACAGCCCCTTCGCGGGCACCTACGTGCCCCTGGCCCACTACGGCCGCGACCCGCGCGTCAGCGCCCTCATGGTGGAGATCCGCCGCGACGGGTACATGACCGAACCGGGCGGTCCGGCGGGCCCGGGCGTGCGGGCCCTGGGCGCCGCCCTGGCCGAGCTGGTCGACGCCGTGAGCGGCCAGGACCTCCCGATGCCCCCGGCGTCCCGGGCGTCCGGAGGCCCGAAGGCGCGCGAAGCGTAAAATGAGGCGGGTGAGCGCACGCAGGTACGAGCTGGTGTTCTCCGGCGGCGAAGGCCCCGCGGAGGACCTCGTGGTCGTCGAGCGGACCGCCGCCAAGGGGCCCGGCGGGCATCCCGTCTACGCCGATCCGACCGGCATCATCCGCGCCGAGATCAGCGACCGCGACGAGGTGCGCGTCCTCGCCTCCGGCGGGCACCAGGAAGCCCCTCAGGGCGTCGTGGCCCGCCCCCTGCCCGGCGAGGCCCAGGGCTGAGCCCCGCCCGGTCCCGGCGCCGCGAGGCGCTCGTGGAGCCGGGACGGCCGGGACGTCCGTACGGGCCCGGCGGCCCGCCCGCGGAGGGATGGGCTCCCAGGGACGCACGGACGGCGCGGGTCGCCTAAGCTGCCCTGATGACCAGCACCGACCCCATCGAGTCCGAGCCGCGCTACGTGCGCGTCACCATCGAGCTCGTCGCCGAGATCACCGACGAGGACGCGCTCAAGGCCGCCGCCCTCACCCAGGTCCGGGACGACGAATACCTGGAGGAGGACGAGCGCGCCCAGGCCATCGAGGCCATAGACGTGGACCCGTCCGGCTCCCTCGCCCACTTCATCGACCCGGTCGCCCTCCTCGGCGCCGTCCCGGGTGTCGAGCTCGCCTCGGCGACCTGGGAGTCCGCGCACACCGAGTTCGACCCCGACGACGAGACCTGGGAGGAGCACTCCCTGGACTGATAGCCCCACCGGGCGCGATCCTGTCCCGGTACATCGCGCGAGGGGGCACCATGAAGCCGCTGGAGTCGGACGACCCGGAGTCGGTCGGCGAGGGCAGGTACCGACTGGTCGGGCGGCTCGGGCAGGGCGGCATGGGCGTCGTCTACCTCGGCCGGTCCCGGTCGGGGCGGGCGGTCGCGGTCAAGGTCGTACGGCCCGAGCTGAGCACCGACCCGGAGTTCCTGCGCCGGTTCGCCGGCGAGGTGCGGGCGGCCCGGCAGGTGGGCGGCTTCCACACCGCTCCCGTCGTCGACGCCGACCCCCACGGCGACCCCGCCTGGCTGGTGACCGCCTACGTCCCCGGGCCGACCCTGCGGGCGGTCCTGGACCGGGTCGGGGCGCTGCCCGAGGACAGCCTCACCGTGTTGGCCGCGGGCCTCGCCGAGGCCCTGGAGGCGATCCACCGGGCCGGGGTGGTCCACCGCGACCTCAAGCCGGCCAACATCATCGTCGCCGAGGACGGCCCCCGCGTCATCGACTTCGGCATCGCGCGGGCCCTGGACGGCACGGCCGCCCTGACCCGGACGGGCTTCCAGGTCGGCACGCCCGGCTACCTCGCGCCCGAGCAGCTCACGGGCGGCGGCATCACCCCGGCCGTGGACATGTTCGCGCTCGGGGTGGTGCTCGCCCAGGCGGCCGGCTGCTCGCCGTACGGCGACGGCCCGTCGGCGGCCTGGCAGTACCGGGTCGTCCACGAGGAACCCGACCTGAGCACCGTCCCGCCGTCACTGCGGGACGCCCTCGCGGCCTGCCTCTCCAAGGACCCGCGCCACCGGCCCACCCCCACCGCCTTCCTCCGCACCCTCACCGTCCGGCACCCCGCCGACGGCGGCTGGCTGCCCGACGAGGCGACGCGGCTGCTCCACACCCGGAAGGCCCCGGAGGCACCGCGGAACGCACCGGCGTCCGCCGCCGAACCGCCGGAGCGCCCCGCCACCGCGACCGTACGCCCGGAGGGCGGCGCGGGCGACACCGCAGGGCCGGGCGGCGCGGCCGACACCTTCGGGCAGGCCGGCGCGGCCGACACCTTCGGGCAGGCCGGCGCGGCCGACACCTTCGGGCGGGCCGGTGCGGGCGGCCCGGCAGGGCCAGGCGCCGAGGTCGCCGTCGAGCGGACCGTGGCAAGCGTCCCCACCCCGCCACCGCCACCGCCGCCCCTGCCGCTTCCCGAGCCCCTGCCGGATCCGTTCCCGCCCCTCCCTGGCACCGCCGCCGTCGGACGGCCCGAGCGCCGGCGCCCGGCCCGGCGTACGGCCGTCGGCGCCGCCCTCCTCGTGTGCGCCGTCGCCGCCGCCGGGGGTCTGCTGGCCTGGCGTCCGTGGGAGGGCGTGCCCGGCACCGGGGACGAGCCGAAGGGCGGCTCGTCGTCCGCGAGCCGGTCCCCCGCCGCGTTCCCGACGGCTCCGCTGCTCGTCCGCGAGGACACCGCGCCCGGCTGGCCCCGGTCCTGCCACGGCGTGATCGCCGTGCGCGCGGCGACGGCGGACCGGCCACGCAGGCTGCTGCCCGACGGGACCTGTGACGTGCTGCCGCAGTGGGCTCCGGACCGGCGGTCGTTCGCGTTCACGCGGGTGACGCCCGAGGGCTCGGCCGTGTGGACGGCGAACGCGGACGGCTCCGGCGAGCGGCGGATCGCCGCGATCGCGGGCGGGCGCGTCTCCTGGTCCCCGGACGGCAGCCGGCTCGCCGTGCTGCGCGAGGAGGCCGGGGTGCAGCAGTTGTTCGCGGTGGACGTCTCCGACGGTTCGGCCCGTCGGCTCACCAGCGGTACGCGGCGGGTGGAGGACCCGGCCTGGTCGCCGGACGGGACCCGGATCGCCGTCTCCCTGGAGGCCGCCCCGGGCGACTGGCAGATCCACGTCGTGGACCCCGCCGCACCCGAGAGCGCCCCCCGCCAGGTGACCCGCCTGCCGCACCCGGCGCTGGACGCGGTGTGGTCGCCGGACGGGCGTACGTTCGCGTACACGGCGGGCACGTACAAGGGCGCCACCAAGGGCGACATCCGGCTGGTCGGCACGGACGGGTCGGGGGACCGGCCACTGGTGGCGACCGGCGCCCACGAGATGGATCCGGCGTGGTCGGCGGACGGGCACTGGCTGGCCTTCGTCCGTGGCCCGTACGAGCGGCCGGTCGTCTGGGCCGTGCGCGCGGACGGCACGGGCGAGCGCAGGCTGACCACCGGCAGCGCGCCGGAGGGCCACCCCGCCTGGCGCTGACACGCCCAGTCCAACTGCCTTTCCTCCGGGCCGCGTTCGGGGATCCGTCACTCCTCCCGAAGGGTTGACAGGGCGGCGGTGCGCTCACATTCTGAGAGCGCTCTCAGAACGGATTCCCCCCACTCCCCCCCACGGTCCCCAAGGAGCCACCCGTGCCCTCCATCGGTCACCGGCGCCGGCGACGGCGCCGGATCCCCCGTACCCTGCTCGCCCTCACCCCCCTGGCCGCCGTCGCGGCCCTGCTCGTCCCCTCCCCCACCGTCCAGGCCGTCGCGGCGCCCGCGCCGGCCCCCGCCGCCGTGCCCGCCACCATCCCGCTCACCGTCAAGAACGACTCCCGCCGCGCCGAGCCGGTCTACCTCTACAACCTCGGCACCGAGCTCTCCACCGGCCGGCAGGGCTGGGCCGACGCGGGCGGGACCTTCCATCCGTGGCCGGCCGGCGGACCCGTCCCCTCGCCCGCGCCCGACGCCTCCATCACGGGGCCGGCCGCGGGGCAGTCCCTCACGATCCGGATGCCGCAGTTCTCGGGGCGGGTGTACTTCAGCTACGGCCGGAAGCTGGTCTTCCAGGTGGCCACGGGCGGACTCGTGCAGCCGGCCGTCCAGAACCCGAGCGACCCCAACCGGGACATCCTCTTCAACTGGTCCGAGTACACGCTCAACGGCGCCGGACTGTGGATCAACAGCACCCAGGTGGACATGTTCTCCGCCCCGTACGCCGTCGGCGTCAAGCGGCCCGACGGCGGCGTGGCCACCACGGGTCACCTCAAGCCGGGTGGCTACCGCGGCTTCTTCGACGCGCTGCGCGGGCAGGCCGGCGGCTGGTCGGGGCTGATCCGGACCCGGTCCGACGGCACCCTCCTGCGCGCGCTCGCGCCGGGCCACGGCATCGAGGCCGGTGCGCTGCCCCGGGACGTCCTGGCCGGTTACGTCGACCGCGTCTGGGCCAAGTACGCGAGCTCCACGCTGACCGTCACGCCCTTCGCGGACCGCCCGTCCGTCGTCTACTACGGGCGGGTGTCCGGTGACACGATGAACTTCACCGACGCCTCGGGGACCGTCGTGACGTCCTTCCGCAAGCCCGACTCGGACAGCGTGTTCGGCTGCCACAAGTTGCTGGACGCCCCGAACGACCAGGTGCGCGGCCCCATCTCCCGTACGCTGTGCGCGGGTTACCACCGCTCGACCCTGCTCACCAACGCGCACCAGCCGGACACCTCGGCGGCGGGCTTCTACCAGGACGCGGTGACCGACCACTACGCGCGGACGGTCCACGACCGGATGGCGGACGGGAAGGCGTACGCGTTCGCCTTCGACGACGTCGGCGCGCACGAGTCGCTCGTCCACGACGCCGATCCGCGCCAGGCGTTCCTCACGCTGGACCCGCTCGACTGATCCCGGGCCCGGAACGCCGAACGCCCCGCCCCCGCCGTGGAGTCCACGGTGGGGGCGGGGCGTCGGACGGTCCGGGCGGAGCCGGGAGCGCGCCGCCTAGAAGGTGAGGTTCCAGGCGTCGACGCGGCCGGTGTCCTGGGTGGCGATGTCCTGGACGCGCAGCTTCCAGGTGCCGTTGGCCACCTCGGAGGAGGCGTTGACGGTGTACGTCTTGAGGACGTCGTCGGCGCTGTCGCTGTTGGAGAAGTCCTCCAGCGGGTACACCGTGCCGTCGGGGGCGACGAGCGTGAGCACGAGGTCACCGCGGTAGGTGTGCTTGATGTCCACGCCGACCTTGAGGGTCGCCGGGGCGTTGCCGGTGACACCGGAGACCGTGATCGGGCTCTCGACGGTCGCGTTGTCGACGATGGTGACGTCGTTCAGGTTCTCGAAGTACGGGCCGGTGGGCGTGGTGCCGCCGCCGACGGCCTTCAGCGCGTCGACCGCGCCTTCGCCGAAGAAGCCGTTCTTGGCCGTGGTGCCCTGGCAACGGGTGTCCGAGGGGCAGGCCTTGTCGTTCGCCTGGGTGGCGAGCGCGGCGCGGATGTCCGCCGGGGTGTAGGTCGGGTTGGCGCTCGCGATGAGCGCCGCGACGCCGGTGACGTGCGGGGAGGCCATCGAGGTGCCGCTCATGTTGCCGTACTTGCCGCCCGGCAGCGTCGAGTACACCTGGGTGGCGCCGTCGCCGCCCGGCGCGGCGACGTCGATGACGCCGTTGCCGAAGTTGGAGTACGAGGCCTTGGCGCCGCCGCTGGCCTGCGCGGCGACGGTCACGACACCCGGGAGCTCGGTCGGGATGTCGATGCAGGCGTTGGTGATCGTGCGGGTGACCGGGGTGGAGTCGTTCGGGCTCTCCGAGTCGGTCGTCTTGTTCGCCAGGTCGTAGTTGGAGTTGCCGGCGGCGGCGACCTGGAGCGAACCCTTGCCCTCGGCGTACGCCTGGGCGCGGCGGACGCCCTCGATGATGGCGGCCTGGTCCACGTTGTCGGGGCAGTTGAACTGCCACGGGTCCGTGTAGTAGCTGTTGTTGGTGACCTTGAAGCCGTGGTCACCGGCCCAGACGAAGCCGCAGATGGTGTTCTCCGCGAAGAACAGGCTGCTGGTGGGCTCCGCGATGCGGACCGAGGAGATCTTCACGCCCGGCGCGACGCCGATGACGCCCTTGCCGTTCTTGGCGGCGGCGATCGTGCCGGCGACGTGGGTGCCGTGGGTGCCGACGTCACGCCAGGCACCGGCGCGGGTGTCCGCCTTGCCGTAGGCGCAGGAGGCGGAGTCGGCGGCGTTGAAGTTGGGCGCGATGTCCTGGTGCTGGTCGTCGACGCCGGTGTCCAGCACACCGACCTTCACCGAGGCGGAACCGGTGCTGACGGCCCAGGCCTGGTCGGCCTTGATCTGGGTCATGTCCCAGCGGTTGGACTCGGTCAGCGTCGTCGTGGCCTGCGTCGGGTTCGCGGGCAGCGCCGGGGCGTAGGCGTCGGCGGGGACGTCGGAGGTACGCGTCGCGCCGACCTGCTGCACACCGGAGACGCCGCGCATGGTGGCGGCGAAGGAGGCGCTGGTGGAGTGGGCCACGATGACGCCGATGGCGTCATAGGCGGCGAAGACGGTGCCGCCGTTGGCGGTCACGGCGGTCTGCGCGGGGGCGGTGGCACCGGGCGCCGTGATGACCAGGTAGGCGCGGGTGCCGGCGGCCCAGGTGCCGGTGGCGGCCTGCGGGGCGGTCACCGCGCGGGCGGTGCTCGGCGCCGCGGCGGGGGCCGGGGGGTCGATGCCGGTCGGTGCGGCCTGGGCGGGGGCGGCGAGGGCGACGGCGGCGCTGACGACGGCAGCGGCCGCGATCGTGAGTCTCAGCCTGCTGGATATGTGGGAAAACAATGCGTCCTCCGATGGCCCGGAGACGCTGGTGGCGCCGACCGGGTCCTGTGATGTGTGGGGTGGACGCAAGATCCCAGGCCACAGGTACCGGAGGGAAGGATTCTGTCTGACAAGTCTTTTTTCGTTACACGTTGTTGATCTGACGTGACAGCAATCTGACAACATTCGGCCGCTGTTGGCGCAGAATGGACCACCATGAAGCTGCCCGCGCCCCTGCGCGTCCTGAACGAGGCCCTGGCGTTCCTCCTGGAACTCGCGGCCCTGGCCCTCCTGGCCTGCTGGGGCTGGCAGACCCCGGAGTCCACCGTCGCCCGCCTCCTCCTCGCCGTGGCCGCCCCCGCCGCGGCGGCCACCCTGTGGGGCCTCTTCGCCGCCCCGAAGGCCCGGATCCGCGCCCCCCTCGCGGGCGTCCTCGCCGTGAAGACCCTGGTCTTCGGCGCCGCCGCGGGCGCGCTGTACGCCCTGGCCGGGTCGGCCTGGGCGCTCGCCTTCGCGGGCGTGGCGGTCGTCAACACCACGCTGGCCACGCTGGACAGGAGGGGCCGGCTGCCCGCCGACGGCGTGTGAGGGGAGCGCGGCTACCCGCCGTCCGCCGCCCCCGGCTCGCCCAGCGCCTCCAGCTCTCGCAGGGCCGCCGTCACGGACTCCTCGCCCGCCGGGAGCAGCGGCAGCCGCACGTCCGGTGTCGGGATGCGGCCCTGGGCGTACAGGACCCCCTTGACCACGGCGGGGTTCGGCTCGGCGAACAGGAGCGAGGAGAGCCGCGCCAGGCGATGACCGAGCGCGCGGGCGCGTGCCGTGTCGCCCGCGCGCCATGCTTCCGCGAGCTCCACGAAACGGCCGGTGGCCAGGTGGGCCGAGGCGAGGACGGCGCCGCGCGCGCCGAGCGCGAGCATCGGCGAGGCGACGACGTCGTCGCCCGCCAGGACGGCGAAGTCCCGCGGCGGGTCGCCGAGGAGCGTGATGGCGGCGTCGTCGACGGAGCCGGTGGCGTACTTGACCCCGACGACGCCCGGAACGCTCCCCAGCGCGCGCAGGGTGGCGGCGTCGAGCGGCCGGCCGGTGCGGTACGGGATGTGGTAGACGACCAGCGGTACGGGGCTGTCGGCGGCGAGCCGCGCGAAGTGGGCCAGCACCCCCTCCGGCGAGGGCCGGACGAAGGCGGGCACCGTGACCAGCGCGGCGCGCGCCTGCGGCCACCGCCGGAGCGCGGCGAGCTCCCGGCCGACGGCGTCCGTACCGCCGCCGCCCGCGCCGACGACGAGCTGGGCCCCGCGCTCGCGGCAGACCCCGGCGCAGGTGTCGACGACGGCCCGGCGCTCGTCGGCGTCGAGGGCGCCCGCCTCCCCGGTCGTGCCGAGGGCGACGAGGCCGGTGGCGCCGTCGTCGAGGACGGAGCGGGCCAGGCCCGCCAGGGCGTCGAGGTCGGGGCGCCCGTCGCGGGCGAAGGGGGTGACGAGGGGGACGTGGATGCCGTACGGGGTGAAGTCCGGTGCGTGTGCCATACCTCCGAGGGTGGGCGCCCAGCACTCCTCAGGTCCAGTTCGCTTTTCCGATCCGAACCGTAAGCTGAGCTTATGCTCGATGTACGACGTCTGCGCCTGCTGCGCGAACTGGCCCTGCGCGGGACGATCGCCGCGGTCGCCGAAGCCCTGGCCTTCACCCCGTCGGCCGTGTCGCAGCAGCTCGCCACGCTGGAGCGGGAGGCCGGGGTGCCGCTGCTCGAACGGACCGGGCGCCGGGTGCGCCTGACGCCCGCCGGGGAGCGGCTGGTCCGCCACGCCGAGGCGGTCCTCGAACGCCTCGAACTGGCCTCGGCCGAACTCGCCGAGTCGCGCGACGGCCCGGCCGGACCGCTCCGCATCGGCGCCTTCCCGACCGCGACCCGCACGATCGTGCCGGGCGCGCTCGTCCTGCTCGCCGCCCGGCACCCGGCGCTCGAACCGATGGTCTCGGAGGTGGACCCGGCCGCCGTGGCACACGCCCTGCGCGCGGGCGATCTCGACGTGGCCCTCGTCCACGGCTACGACCTGGTGCCGGCCGCCCTCGAACCGGGCCTCGCGGAGGAGCCGTTGTGCGAGGAGGCGATGTACCTCGCCACGCCCACGTCATCACCCGGCCCGTCGCACGGCCAGGACGCAGGGCCGGGCGAAGGGCCGGGCGAAGGGCCGGGCGAAGACCTGGACGGCGGCGCGGGAGGCGGAGCCGCCGGCCTCTCCGTGCTCGCGCCCTGGCGCGACGCCCCCTGGATCGTGTCGGCTCCCGACACCCTCTGCCGCGCGGTGACTGAACGGGTGTGCAGGGCCGCCGGGTTCGCGCCCCGGGTGCGTCACCAGGTCGACGAGTTCGCCACCGTGCTGGCCTTCGTGGCCGCCGGTCAGGGCGTGGCCGTGGTCCCGCAGCTGGGCGCGCTCGCGCCCCCGCCGGGCGTGCGCCTCACCGCGCTGCCGGTGCGCCGCCGCACCAGGATCGCCTTCCGGGGCGGCGCGGGGCCGCACCCGGCGGTCGCCGCGCTCACCCGCGCCCTGCGCGACTCCGTACCGGCGGTGCTGGACGGGTCACCGACGGCACCCGGCCCGGCGCAATTCGGATAAGCGTCAAGCGCCGTTGTGCGCCTGGTGGTTGCCCAGGGCGCACGGTGTCGTTGAAAAGATCATGTCGATTCCTACCGATGGCCCTGCCGACCCCGCGCACACCGGCCCGCTCGCCCCACCCGACGTCCTCACCCTCTCGAAGCCGCTGTTCCACGACGGCGCCGAGGGACGGACCACGGGCCGCTGGGATTCCTGGGACACCTGGGACACCACGCACGGGCACTGGCGGAAGCTGATCTCCACGGATCTCTTCGCTCCCCGCACCGACGCCTCTCCCGAGGACCGCCGTCGGCTCTCCTACCAACGTCTGCGGGCAGTCAACGCCGAACTCGCCGCGCCCGAGCGGCTGGCCGCCGACCCGCGCGGGCTCGCCGCGCTGCACGAGTGGACCGCCGTCGTCGACGCCGCGACGTCCACCGTCGCGGGAATCCACTACAACCTCTTCCTGGGCAGCCTCCTCGACGACACCGTCTCCCCGCCGCGCGACCTGCGCCCCTACCTCTCGCTCGACCACGTCGGCACCTTCCTCTGCACGGAACGCGCGCACGGCAACGACGTCGCCGCGCTGGAGACCGTCGCCCGATACGACCGCAAGCGCGCGGAGTTCACGCTGGACACCCCGCACGAGGGCGCGGCGAAGTTCATGCCGAACACCGGGCCCGCCGGCGGCCCGAAGACCGCGCTCGTCGCGGCCCGGCTCCTCGTCGACGCCCAGGACCACGGGGTGTTCCTCTTCCTGGTGCCGCTCCGCGACGCACACGGCCTCCTTCCCGGCGTCCGCGTCAGCGCGCTGCCCGAACGCGTCGGCAGCCCGGTGGACCACTGCGTCACCTCCTTCGACCGGGTACGGCTCCCCCGCACGGCACTCCTCCAGGGCGCCCACGGGCGGATGGACCCCGACGGCCGGGTGACCGGCGCCGTCCGCAGCCCGCGGCGGCGGATCCTGCACGCGATCGGGCGGGTCACGGTCGGCAAGCTGTGCATGAGCGCGGCGACCCTGGGCGGCGCGCGGGCGGCGCTGACCGTGGCCGTGCGCTACGCCCACACCCGTACGATCTCCGGCCCGGTCCTCGGCGAACGGGTCGTCCTGGCCGCGCACCGGACCCACCAGGCCCCGCTGCTGCGGGGCGTGGCCACCGCGTACGCCATGACCTTCCTGCACCGTGCGGTGACGGAGCGGTGGCTGGCGCACGAGGCGGAGGAGCGGGCCGAGGCCGAGCGGCTGGTCGCCGTGGCCAAGGGCTGGATCACCTGGCAGGCGCGCGGGATCACCCTGGAGGCCCGGGAGCGCTGCGGGGCCCGCGCGATGTTCCCGGTCAACGGTCTCGCCGAGTACCCGGCGAACGTCGACGGGGCGATCACCGCGGAGGGCGACAACCTGGCGGTCTGGTGCAAGGCCGGTTCCGCGATGCTGTTCGGGCAGGACCTCGCTCCGGCCGCCGGGCGCGCGACGGGGCGTGAACCGCTGACCGATCCGGCCTTCCTGCGCCGCCTGGTCGCCGCCGACGAGCGCCGGTGGCACGCGAGCGCGCGGGACGAGCTGCGTTCCGCGCCGGGCGGCGACCCGCTCGGACGGTGGAACGCCGCGTCCGCCTCCGCGCTGCGGATGGTCGAGGCGCACGCCGTGGGGCGCGCGGCGGACGCCTTCACCGCCGCGTGCGCGGGCGTGCCGCACACCGCCACCCGCGCGGTGCTCCGCGAGCTGTGCGCGCTGTTCCTGCTGGAGCGGATCGAGCCGCGCGCGGGAACGCTGCTCGCCGAGGGCGCACTCACGGCCAGCCAGGTCGTCGCGCTCCCGGGCACGGTACGCGAGCTGACGGCCCGACTCGCCCCGTACCTCCCGGAGTTGACGGAGGCCTTCCTGGTCCCGGAGGAGTACCTGTCCTCGCTCCCCATGCTCACGGAGCACTGAGCCCCCCGCCCGAAGGCGCGGGCCGTAGGGTCACTCCCGACCTAGGGCCCGCGCCGGACGGGACTTTCGTCCTGATCGTCCACCGCGCGGAATGGGGTACGGTCGGGGTGTCGCCACGAGGTCGAGCCTTCGGGCTCCCGCGCCGCACGTCCTGTGCGGTGGGTGACGGTTCTGTCGGTGCGAGGCGAGGAGGTGTTCGGGATGAGTCCCGAAGGAAGTCCTTGCCGCACCCTGCCGGCCGGCTGACCCCGGCGACGTCCCGACGTCGCCCGGACGCCCGCCGCTTCCGGCCCGTTCCGGCATCTCCCAGGCGCCGCCCCGCTGCCGCGCCTCCCGTACGTGAACCCCTCTGACGTGCGCCGCTGACGCGTGCGCCGGTGCCCGTACCGGTACGCGTGTCGGCACCCGTACGCGTGCTCGTACTCGTACGTACTAGTGCTCGCGCTAGTCCTGGTGCTCGCACTCGTGCTCGAACGCATACCCGTGCACGTCGGACGTCCGCGTGCGGACCCACCTCACCCCTTCCGTCGCCCGGGGGCCCCGTGCCGCCCGTGCGTCCACGACCGCTCCGTGCCTCCCGGTGTCGTTTCGACGTGCCCGGAGACGCGGAGGGAGGATTCGTCATGACCATGCTCACCCCTGAGAAGCTGGCTCCGCCCGGCCGGGGCGTCCGTACCCGCCGCGAGCGCAAGGCCGCCGAGCTGGAGGCGCGGACCCGCCGGGTCGGCGAGCGGCTCGTCGAGATCGCCGCCCGCCCCGGCGACCTCGTCCTGCGGGACCTCTCCGCCACCCGTAACGGCCTCACCCACGCCGAGGCCGCCGCCCGCCTGGAGCGCCACGGTCCGAACACGGTGGCCCAGGAACGCGCGCCGCGCTGGTACGTCCAGCTCGCGAAGGCGTACGCGAACCCCTTCATCGCCGTACTGGTGTTCCTCGCCGCGGTCATGTTCTGGCAGGACCCGGCGGACCCCGGCGTCGTCATCCTGTCCGCGATGGTGCTGATCAGCGGGGCGCTGCGGTTCTGGCAGGAGTACCGTTCCGGCCGTGCCGCGGACGCCCTGAAGCGGCTGGTCACGACGACCACCGCCGTGCTGCGGAGGTCCGGCCGCGCCGACCGGCCGGCGCCCGTCGAGGTCGGTATGGACCAGGTCGTCCCCGGCGACCTGGTGAAGCTGGCCGCCGGGGACCTGGTTCCGGCCGATCTGCGGCTGATCGCCGCCAAGGACCTGATGGTCTCCCAGGCCGCCCTCTCGGGCGAGTCGTTGCCGGTCGGCAAGGACGACATCCGGGGCGTGGACGACGGGCAGCGGGCGACGGGCGACCCGGTCGAGGCCGGCAACCTCTGCCTGATGGGTACGTCGGTGACCTCGGGGACGGCCACCGGGGTCGTCGTCGCGACCGGCTCCGACACGTACTTCGGCTCCATGGCCGGCTCGCTGGTCGGTGAGCGTCCGCAGACCAACTTCGACACCGGGGTGCGCAGGGTCAGCTTCCTGCTGATCCGGTTCATGCTGGTGATGGTGCCGGTCGTCTTCGCGATCAACGGTCTGACCAAGGGCGACTGGGACGAGGCCTTCCTGTTCGCGGTCGCCGTCGCGGTCGGTCTGACGCCCGAGATGCTGCCGATGGTCGTCTCCGCCAACCTGGCGCGCGGGGCGGTCGCCATGGCGAAGCGGAAGGTCGTCGTCAAGCGGCTCAACGCGATCCAGAACCTGGGCGCGATGGACGTGCTGTGCACGGACAAGACGGGCACGCTCACCGAGGACCGGATCGTCCTCGACCGCTACCTCGACGTGCACGGGCACGAGGACCGGGAGGTCCTGGAGTACGGCTACCTCAACGCGCACTTCCAGACGGGCCTGAGGAACCTGATGGACCAGGCGGTCGTCGACCGCGTCGACGAGGCCGAGGAGGTTGTCGTCGACGCACGGTTCTCGATGGTCGACGAGATCCCCTTCGACTTCGCGCGCCGGCGCATGTCCGTCGTCCTCAACCGCAACGGCCTGCTCGGCACGGCCGGGGAGCCCGAGCACGTCCTGATCACGAAGGGAGCGGTGGAGGAGGTCCTCGCCCTGTGCACCCGCGTGCGGGACCGGGGCCGGACCGTCGACCTCACCGCGCAGCTGCGGGCGCACGTCACCCATGTCGCGGAGGCCAACAACCGCGAGGGACTGCGTGTCCTCGCCGTGGCCACCCGCACGCTGCCGTCGCCGCGGGCCGGCTACACCGTGGCCGACGAGTCGGACCTCACCCTGGTCGGCTTCCTCGCCTTCCTCGACCCGCCGAAGGCCGACGCCGCGGAGGCGCTGCGCGGGCTCGCGGACAAGGGCGTCACGGTCAAGGTCATCACCGGGGACAACGAGCTGGTGGCGGCGCGGGTCTGCGCGGACGTCGGCCTGGACGTCGGCCAGGTCGTCACGGGCGCCGAGCTGGACGCCCTCGACGACGTCCGGCTGCGCGAACTGGGCGCCCGCACCACCGTGTTCGCCAAGGTCAACCCCGTACAGAAGGCCCGGATCGTGCGGGCGCTGCAGGCGGACGGGCACACGGTCGGCTTCCTCGGCGACGGCATCAACGACGCCGCCGCGCTGCGCGACGCCGATGTCGGCATCTCGGTGGACACCGCCGTCGACATCGCCAAGGAGTCCGCCGACATCATCCTCCTGGAGAAGGACCTCACCGTCCTCGAACAGGGCGTGATCCAGGGCCGTACGACCTTCGGCAACACGATCAAGTACATCAAGATGACCGCGTCGTCGAACTTCGGCAACGTCTTCTCGGTGCTCGTCGCCAGCGCGTTCATCCCGTTCCAGCCGATGCTCGCCGTGATGCTGCTCGTGCAGAACCTGGTGTACGACATCGCCCAGCTCGCGACGCCCTGGGACCGCATGGACGAGGAGTACCTGCGCGAGCCGAGGAACTGGGACGCCAAGGGCATCGGCCGCTTCATGCTCACCATCGGCCCGATCAGCTCCGTCTTCGACATCGCCATGTTCCTCGTGATGTGGCACGTGTTCGCGGCGAACACCCCCGCCGAGCAGGCACTCTTCCAGTCCGGCTGGTTCGTCGAGGGGCTCCTGTCCCAGACCCTGATCGTCCACATGATCCGCACCCGCAAGATCCCGTTCATCCAGTCCCGCGCCTCCTGGCCGGTCATGGTGATGACGGTCCTCGCGGTCCTGACCGGCCTCTACCTCCCCTTCTCCCCCCTCGCGGAAGCCCTCGGCTTCGTCGCCCTGCCGGCCGCGTACTTCCCGTGGCTGATCGGCGTGCTGCTCGCCTACTGCGCCCTCACCCAGTGGGTGAAGACGCGGTACATCCGGCGCTTCGGCACCTGGCTGTAGCGCGACCCGCGGGGGCCCGGGCACGCCGCCCGGGCCCCCGCTCTTGGGCCCCCGCGTCCGGGTCACGGGTCCGGGTCCGAGCCCGGGTCCGCTGAGGGAGACGCCCCGGGGGCGTCGGCGTACCGTGGGAAGTACCTCTCGGATCGCTCGCACCACTCCGGCGCTCTCGGGCGTGCGCACGCGCAGAGGGGAAGAGACTCATGACCACGCTTCCGGGATACCGAAGCAACAGGATCGTCGAGTTGATGCGGGAGCCCGCCGCGAGCCGTGGGCCCGACTGGCTCCAGGAGTCGCTCCAGCAGGCCGTACTGCTCGAACTCGCCACGTTGCCGCCGTACTTGTGCGCCCTGTGGTCGATCCGGGACGAGAGCGACGACGTCGCCACCGCGCTGGAGCGGGTCGTCTTCGACGAGATGTCCCACCTGGGCCTCGCCGGGAACCTGCTCACCACCATCGGCGGCACGCCGCGGCTCGCGCACGCGAGCACTGCCCCGGAGTACCCCGGGCCACTGCCCGGCGGTGTGCGGCCCGGGCTGAACGTGTCGCTCAGCGGCCTGTCGCTGAAGACCGCCGAGCTGTTCTCCCGGATCGAGGAGCCCGACGAGCCGCTGGCGAGGGCCGCCTCGCCGGGCACGTCCATCGGCGCGTTCTACACGGCGATCCTCGAATCGTTCCGCGCGCACGCGGACCTGATCACGGGACAGCGGCAGCTCGTCCGCCAGATGGCCGCCCACGGCGCGGGCAACGACATCGTGGCGATCGGCTCCCTGAACGCCGCCGAGAAGGCCATCGGCGTGATCAAGGAACAGGGCGAGGGCACGACCGCCTCACCGGAGAACCCGCACCCCGAAGCCGCCGGCGAACTCGCCCACTACTACGTCTTCCGGGAGATCTACCACGGCCGCAAGCTGGTCAAGGTCTCCGAGGACCCGCCCCGCTGGGACTTCACCGGCGCCCCCGTTCCCCTCCCCGCCACCCGCCCGATGACGACCGTCCCGCCCGGCGGCTGGGCCGCCTCGGGCGCCATCGTGCCCGACAGCGACGCCCAGCAGCGCCTCACGGCCGGCAACCTCGCGTACAGCCGGCTCCTGAGCTTCCTGGAGCAGGCGTGGACGACCGAGGACGGCACCACCGCCCGCCAGCTGCTCGGCAAGGCCGTCGTCGCGATGTTCGGGCTCAAGGACCCGGCCCAGTGGCTCATGGAGCACCCGCTGCCCGACGGCAGCGAGCGGACCTACGGCCCGGAGTTCCGGTACGTGGAGACGCCGTAGCCGGCGGAGCCGAGCGAGGCCCGGACCGCGCCGGCGGAGGAGCCGGCGTCTCGCCGGCCGGAGCGCCGGGAGGGGGTCAGTCCTCCTGCGCCTTGGCGGCCTTCTCGGCCTTCTCCGCGCGCATCTCCTTGATGCGGACGGTCTCCTTGCGGACCTCGGACTGGGTGGCGCGCTCCTTCTGCAGCCACTCCGGGTTCTCGTCCTTGAGGACCTCGATCTGCTCGGTGGTCAGGGCGTCCGTGACACCGCCGCGCGCGAGGCCGGAGATGGAGATGCCCAGCTTGGCGGCCACGACGGGGCGCGGGTGCGGACCCGTGCGGCGCAGCTCGATGAGCCACTCCGGCGGGTCGGTCTGGAGGGCGCTGAGCTCGGCGCGGGATACGACGCCCTCGCGGAAGTCGGCGGGGGTGGCGTCGAGGTACACACCCAGCTTCTTCGCCGCGGTGGCGGGCTTCATCGTCTGGGCGGTCTGGTGCTGCGTCATGGTGACAAGAATATCGGTCGGGTGCGCCGCCGCCGACCACGGCCGGTAATCTGGCCAGGTGACAGGCTCGGACGTATCCCACACCCCCGCTCGCCCCGCTCCCACCGCCCCCGCGGCCCCGTCCTTCCGGCTGGCGTACGTGCCGGGTGTGACGCCGTCGAAGTGGGTGGGGATCTGGAAGCAGCGCCTGCCCGACGTCCCGCTGGAGCTCCTCCAGGTGGAGGCGGCCGAGGTGGCCGGGCTGCTGCGCGAGCGGAAGGCCGACGCGGGTTTCCTGCGGCTGCCGGTCGACCGTACGGACCTGAGCGCGATCCCCCTGTACGTCGAGACGACGGTCGTGGTGGTCCCCAAGGACCACGCGCTGGCGGCGGCGGACGAGCTGGACGTCGAGGACCTCGCCGACGAGATCCTGCTGCACCCGCAGGACGACTCGCTCGACTGGGAGCGGCCGCCCGGGCGTCCCGCGTTCGAGCGCCCGGCGACCACGGCGGACGCGATCGAGCTGGTGGCGGCGGGGATCGGGCTGCTGGTGGTGCCGCAGTCGCTGGCGCGGCTGCACCACCGCAAGGACCTCACGTACCGGACGCTGAACGGGACGCCGCAGTCGCAGATCGCGCTGTCGTGGCCGGAGGAGGCCACCACCGATCTGGTGGAGGACTTCATCGGGATCGTGCGCGGCCGGACCGTGAACAGCTCGCGCGGCCGGCGACCCGACGAGAAAGCCCCGAAGGCCGCGGCGAAGCCCCGGCAGGGACAGAAGCAAGGGCAGAAGCAGGGCGGCCAGAAGCAGGGGCAGAAGCCCCAGGCCGCGGGCGGGCGGCGCAAGGCGCCCGGGGGCGCGGCTCCCAAGAGCGGGCGCTCCGGGAAGCCGCGCCGGCGGTCCTGACCGTCCGGGGCGTCGGGGTATGCCTCAGACGGCGGACCAGCCGCCGTCCACGGGCAGCACCGCGCCGTTGATGTTGCTCGCCGCGTCGGAGGCGAGGAAGACGATCGCCGCCGCCTGGGTCTCGGCCGCGGCGGGCTGCCCGACGTTGCCCATGTAGGCGCCGAGGGCCTGCGGTCCGGCGGCCTCCGGGTCGATGTCGAGGCGGATGTTGGTGAGCGTGCCGCCGGGGGCGACGGCGTTGCTGCGGATGCCGCGGTGGCGGTAGGTCACGGCGAGCGACTTGGTGAGGCCGACGATGCCGTGCTTGGCGGCCGTGTAGGCGGCGCCCGCGGCGGAACCGCGCAGCGCCGCCTCGGAGGCGGTGAAGACGACGGCGCCGCGGCCCGCGGCGAGCATGTGCGGCAGGACGGCCCTGGTCAGCAGGAACGGCGCGGTGAGGTTGATCCGCAGCAACCGCTCCCACTCGGCGTCGGTCACGTCGGCGACCGCGGACATGCTGTCCATGATCCCGGCGTTGTTGACGAGCACATCGATCGTGCCGCCGGATCCGCTGGTGCCGCCGGCGCCCTGGGCGGCGTCGGGGTGGGCGGGCGCGAGGGCGGTGGCGACCAGGCGGTCGACGACAGCCTGGTCGCTCAGGTCGCCGACGACCGGGACTGCTGTTCCGCCCGTCTCCTCGATCCGGGCGGTGACCTCGGCGGCGGACTCGGCGTTCAGGTCGGCGACGAGGACCCGGGCGCCGCGTTCGGCGAAGGCGAGGGCGGTGGCGCGGCCGATGCCGGAGCCGGCTCCGGTGACGACGACGGTGCGGCCGGCGAAGTCCTGGGAGGGCGGGGCCGGGGGCTGGGTCATGGGGGTGCTCTCTCCGTTCAAGGGCTGTTCTCTCCTCCTGGGCTGTTCTCCCCGTTCGGGGAGGCCGGGCCGGTCAGGCCGCTGTGCCGGCCGCCGGGGCGGGCTGCGGGGTCGCCGCCGGGGCGGTGAGGGGGCGTACGGGGATGAGGGCGGCGACCGCCGCGGCGGCGAGGGCCACGCCTCCGCCGATCAGCAGGGCGACGCGGAAGCCGGCCTCGGAGGGCAGGGCGTGGCCGCCGAGGTCGATGGTGAGCTGGGCGAGGACGACGCCGATGACGGCGGCCGACACGGAGCTGCCGATGGAGCGCATGAGGGTGTTGAAGCTGTTGGCGGACGCCGTCTCGGCCTGCGGCACGGCTCCCATGATGAGGGCCGGCATGGCTCCGTACGCGAGGCCGACGCCCGTGTTGCAGATGAGGGTGACGACGAGCAGGCCCCAGGTGCTGCCCATGAGGAGCAGCGAGGAGAGGTAGCCGACGGCGATGACGAGGCTGCCGACGGCGAGGGTGACCTTGGGGCCGCGGGCGGCGGACAGCTTGGCGCCGAGGGGGGAGAGCGCCATCATCATCAGGCCCGCCGGGGCCATCCACAGGCCCATGGCCATCATCGACTGGCCGAGACCGTAACCGGTCGCCTCGGGCAACTGCAGGAGCTGCGGGATGACGAGCGACTGCGCGTACATGGAGAAGCCGACGAGGATCGACGCGGCGTTGGTCATGAGGACCTGGGGCCGGGCGGTGACGCGCAGGTCGACGAGGGGGTCACGGGTCCGCAGCTCCCACCACACCCAGGTGCCCAGGACGACGGCCGCGGCGGCGAAGAGGCCGAGCGTGGTGGCGCTGCCCCAGCCCCAGACGGAGCCCTTCGACACGGCGAGGAGCAGGGCGATGAGGCCGCCGCCGAGCCCGAGGGCGCCGAGGACGTCGAAGCGGCCGGCGGCGGGGGCGATCCGGCCGGCCGGGGCGACCAGCCAGACGAGGACGCCGACGGCCAGGCTGAGGCCGGCGGCGACCCAGAACAGCACGCGCCAGCTGGCGTGCTCGGCGACGGCGGCGGAGAACGGCAGGCCGAGGGCGCCGCCGACGCCCATGGAGGCGCTCATGAGGGCGATCGAGGAGCCCAGCTTCTCGATCGGCAGGATGTCGCGCAGCAGGCTGATGCCGAGCGGCACGACGCCCATCCCGAGGCCCTGGAGCCCGCGCCCGACGATCATCGGGACCACCGAGCCGGCCAGCGCGCAGACGACGGAGCCGGCGACGAGCGGGACGGTGGAGGCGAGGAGCAGACGCCGCTTGCCGTACATGTCGCCGAGGCGTCCGGCGACGGGGGTGGCGACGGCCGAGGCGAGCAGGGTGGCGGTGATCACCCAGGAGGCGTTGGAGGCGCTGGTGTGGAGCAGCTCGGGCAGGTCGCCGATGAGGGGGACGACGAGCGTCTGCATGAGGGCGGCGACGATGCCGGCCAGGGCGAGCACGCCGACGATGCCGCCGGTGCCTCCGGGGCGGGCGGCTGGGGTGGGGGTGGACATGGGCTCTCCTCGATCGGCGCGCGGCGGGGCAGGCAGACACCCGGACCCTCAGTGTGCAAAGTACACACGATGTGCATGATGCACAACCGATGCAAGCTGCATATGCTGCCCTCATGAACGCGACGGACCCGACGGAGCCGACGGACCCCATGGACAAGCCCACGCACCTGGTCGAGTTCGAGACCATGCTCCTCGGACGCCACTCCCACCTGTACGCCCCCCGCTCGCGGGGGGCCGGCGCCCAGCTGGACCGCAGCGCGTACGTGCTGCTCAGCCGGATCCGCATGGCCGGCCCCATGTCGATCAGCCAGCTGACCGAGGCGTTCGGCCTGGACGCCTCCACCCTCAACCGGCAGACGGCCGCGATGCTCCGCGCCGGCGTCGTCGAACGCATCCCCGACCCGGACGGCGGCATCGCCCGCAAGTTCCGCATCACCGAGGAGGGCGAACGCCGCCTCGACGCCGACCGCACCTTCAACCTGGAGGGCCTGGCCCGCGTCCTGGAGCACTGGACCCCGGAGGAGGTCGCCGACTTCGCCGCCGCCCTCCAGCGCTTCAACCGCGACATCGAACGCCTCGACGGACGGCCGTGGCCCCGGCCCTGACGGGGACCCGGTGCCTGCGCCCCGGTCGGGCGGCTAGCTGCCTCGTGCCCTACAGGTCGAGCGGCAGCCCCGTGTAGTTCTCCGCGAGTTCGGCCGCCGCGTGGTGTGAGGCGGCGATCCGGTCCAGCTGGGACTGCTGGAGGCGGGTGTCGAAGGGGGACTGGGACGGGTCCGTGTGGAGGGTCGTGGTCATGAAGTACGAGAAGTGTTCGGCTCGCCAGACGCGGCGCAGGCACGTGTCGGAGTAGGAGTCGAGGAGCTCGGTCGAGCCGGTCTCCTTGAGGTGGGTGAGGGCGCGGGCGAGGACGATGACGTCGGCGGCGGCCAGGTTGAGGCCCTTCGCACCGGTCGGGGGGACGATGTGCGCCGCGTCGCCGGCGAGGAGGACGCGGCCGTAGCGCATCGGCTCGGTGACCGAACTGCGCATGGGGAGCACGGACTTCTGCGTGACGGTCCCGCGCTTGAGGCGCCAGGCGGGGTCGGCGCGGAGGGAGAGGCGGGCGTCGAGTTCGTCCCAGACGCGCTCGTCGGGCCAGTCGGCCGGGTCGGTCCCGTTGGGGACCTGGAGGTAGAGGCGGCTGACCGAGGGCGAGCGCATGCTGGCGAGGGCGAAGCCGCGCTCGGAGTGCGCGTAGATCAGCTCGTCGTACACGGGCGGCGCGTCCGCCAGGATGCCGAGCCAGGAGTACGGGTAGGTGCGCTCGTACGTGCGCCGTTCGCCCTCGGGGACGGCGGTGCGGGTGACGCCGTGGAAGCCGTCGCAGCCGACGACGTAGTCGCAGGTGAGGGTCTGCTCGCGGCCCTCGTGGGTGTAGCGGACGAGCGGCCGGTCGGTGTCGGCGCCCTCGACGGCGGTGACCTCCGCCTCGAAGAGGAGCGGGCCGCCCTCGGCGAGCTGGAGGGCGATGAGGTCCTTGACGACCTCGGTCTGCGCGTACACCCAGACCCGGCGCCCGCCGGTGAGTTCGGGGAAGTCGATGCGGGCGGCGCGCCCGTCGTGGCGCAGTTCTATGCCGTCGTGCGGGAGGCCCTCGGCGTCGAGGCGACCGCCCGCGCCCGCGGCGCGGAGGGCGTCGACGGTGGCCTGTTCGAGGATGCCGGCCCGCTGGCGCTGCTCGACGTAGGCGCGGTCGCGGCTCTCCAGGACGACGCTGTCGATGCCCGCCCGGTGGAGCAGCCGGGCCAGGAGCAGGCCGGAGGGGCCTCCGCCGATGATGCCGACGGTGGTGTGCATGGGGTCTCCTCGTCGTCGCGCTTTGTTCGCATAGTGAAGAGATCTTCACTATGCTGTGAGTGAGTGTGCGTGGGCCCGGTGCCGGTGTCAACGGCCCGCCGCGCCCCGCCGCAGTCGTGTTCACTACGGTGGACCGAAGATCCACGACGGAGACCGCATGCCACCGACGCACGACCCGAGCTCAGCCGCGCCGCCCGAGGCCGTCACCCCGCTGCTGCGCGGGGCCGACGTGCTGCGCCGCCTCACCGACGCCGGCGGGCGGATGCCGGTGGGCGAGCTGGAGCGGGCCGCCGGGCTCGCGCGGTCCACGGTCGACCGGATCACCGCGACGCTGTCCCGCATGGGGTACGTACGGGTCGAGGGACGGGACGTCGTCCTCGCGCCCCGCCTGCTCGAACTCGGCAACGCCTACCTCGCCTCCGTACGCCTGCCGGACCTGCTCGGCGGCCTGGCCGACGGGCTCGCCGACGCGCTGGACGAGTCGGTGTCACTGGCGGTGGCGGACGGGGACGGCATCCGGTTCGTGCACCAGGCGACCCGGCGGCGGGCGATGTCCGTGAGCTTCCGCATCGGCGATCTGCTGCCCGCCGAACGCACCGCGCCCGGGGCGTTGTTCGCCTCCGAGTGGAACGACGGCGTGTGGGCGCGGTGGCGGGAGCGGCGGGCCGTCGATCCCGGGGAGCTGGGGTTCCCCGCCGTGCCCCGGGGGACGGCGGGGTCCGGTGACTTCGAACGGCGGGTCGAGGAGGCGAGGGAGCGCGGCTGGGCCGTCGACGACCAGTTGATCGAACCCGGGCTCGTGGCGCTCTCGGTGCCGGTGCGCGGGCCGGCGGGGCGGATCGTGTGCGTGCTGAGCGCCGTCAGCCACAGCAGTCGGCACGACGCCGGCTCGCTGCCCGAGGTGCTGCTGCCCCGGCTGCGGGAGGCCGCCGCCGGGATGGAGCGGGTGCTGCGGGAGGCGCCCCCCGCACCGCCGGCGGCTCCGGCCGCGGCGGCCGGGCTCGCCTCCTGGACCGGGGCGTCCAAGCAGGAGCTGGGGCGGGAGTTCGTCGAGTCGCTGGCGCGCGGGCTGACCGTGCTGACCGCGTTCGGCGAGGGCCGGGAGACGCTGCCCCTGACGGCGGTCGCCGAGGCGACCGGCCTCGCCCGGGCCACCGCGCGGCGGGCGCTCATCACGCTGGAGCACCTGGGCTGCGTGGCGGTGGACGGGCGGGCGTTCCGGCTCACGCCGAGGGTGCTGTCGCTGGGCTTCCCGCCGCTGTCGCGGACCACGCTCACCCGGATCGCCCAGCCGCACCTCGCCGAGCTCGCCGCGCGGGTGCGCGAGTCGACCTCGCTGGCGGTGCTCGTGGGCGACGAGGTCCAGTACACGGGCCGGGTCGAGACCAGCCGCATCATGAACGTCCACATCACCATCGGCACGCGCTTCCCCGCGTACGCCACCTCCATGGGCCGGGTCCTGCTCGCCGGGCTCGCCCCCGAGGCACGCGCGGAGCTCCTCGCGCGCACCGAGCCGGCCGCCCTCACCCCGTACACGGTGACCGGCCGCGCCGAGCTCGCCGCCCTCCTGGAGGAGGTGGGGCGACAGGGGTACGCGCTGGTCGACGAGGAGCTGGAGGTCGGTCTGCGGTCGATCGCCCTGCCGGTGCGCGACCGGGCGGGCCGGGTCGTCGCGGCGGTCAACGTGGCCCTGCACAGCGCCCGCAGGTCGCGCGAGGAGTGCGTGGCCGACGTGCTGCCGGAGCTGGCGCGGGCGATCGACGGCATCGAGGCGGACCTGCACGTCACGGAGCGGTTCGCCCGGGTTCCGGCGTACTGAGGTCTCCCTTCGATGCCTCCGGTTCCCCCTGTTCTTCCAGTTCCTGCAGTACGCGCTGGGCGACGGCGAAGGCCGCGTTCGCCGCGGGGACGCCGCAGTAGACGCCGGCCTGGAGCAGGGCGGCGGCGATCTCGTCGGGGGTGAGGCCGTTGCGGCGGGCGGCGCGCACGTGCAGGGCGAGTTCCTCGTGGTGGCCGTGGGCGACCAGGGCGGTGAGGGTGACCAGGCTCCGTTCGCGGCGGGAGAGGGTGGGGTCGGTCCAGATCTCGCCCCAGGCGTAGCGAGAGATGAAGTCCTGGAAGCGGGCGGTGAACGGGGTCTGCCGCGCCTGGGCCCGGTCGACGTGCGCGTCGCCGAGCACCTCCCGGCGCACCTTCATGCCGCTCCGCGCGGACGTACCGGCGAAGTGGGCGCGCAGGACGGCGAGGACGGCCTCGGGCCGTTCGGCCGGGGCCAGGTGCGAGGCGCCGGGCAGTTCGGTGAGGGCCGCGCCGGGGACGGCGTCGGCGATCTCGCGCAGATGGGCGGGCGGGGTGGCCGGGTCCTCGCGGCCGGCGACCAGGAGGGTGGGCGCCGTGATGTCGGCCAGGCGTTCGCGCAGGTCGAAGGCGGCGAGGGCGTCGCAGCAGGCCGCGTAGGCGGCGGGGTCGGCGGCCAGGTGGTCCGCGACCAGGCGCGGCACGGTGAACCCCGGTGTGAACCAGCGGGCGTCGGCCGTCGCCGCCAGCTCCGCCAGGCCCTCGCGGCGGACGGTGGCCGCGCGCGCCTCCCAGGGGGCGGCTCCGCCGAAGTGGGCGGAGGAGCAGAGGACCGCGAGGCGTTCGATCCGCTCCGGGTGGTGGGCGGCGAGGTGCAGTCCGACCGCGCCGCCGAGGGAGACCCCGGCGTACGAGAAGCGGTCGGCGCCCAGCGCGTCGGCGAGGTCGAGGACGAGGCGGGCCAGGTCGGCGACGGTCGCCCCGGGTCCGATCAGCCCGGCGGGTGAGCGGCCGTGGCCCGGCAGGTCCCAGCGGACGACCCGGTGGGTGAGGGAGAGTTCCGGGGCGACGGCGTCCCACAGGGCGGTGGAGGTGCCGAGCGAGGGCCCGAGGATCAGGACGGGCGCGCCGGCCGGGCCCTCGGCACGGTGGTACAGGCTCGTGGTGGGGGTCAACGTCGCTCCAGGGCACGGTCGGTGAGGTGTCCGGCCAGGCCGGTGGCACGGGTGGGATCGGTGAGCTCGGCCAGGTCGAGCCCGGCCAGTTCCGGCAGGTCGGCGGCCGCCTCGGCGAGGAGTGCGGCGAGGCTGCGGCCCTCGGTGCGGGTGCGGGCGGCGAGTCCGGTCAGCAGCGCGCGGGCCCGGGCCCGTCCGAGGAGCGGGGCGAGGACGACGGAGAGCCGTTCGGAGACGAGCAGTCCGCCGGTGAGGTCGAGGTGGGCGCGCATCGCCGCCGCGTCGACGCGGAGTCCCTCGGTGAGGGCGGCGGTGTGGTGGGCGGCGCCGCCGGTGAGGCGCAGCAGTTCGCGCAGCGGCTCCCATTCGGCGTGCCAGGCACCCGCGGGCCGCTCGTCCTCGGCGGGCAGGCAGGCGTAGAGGCTCGCCGCGAGGTGCGGGGAACGGCGGGCCGCCGAGGCGACGAGCGTCGCGCGGACGGGGTTCGCCTTGTGCGGCATGGCGGAGGAGCCGCCGCCCGCGCCCTCGGCGAGCTCGGCGGTCTCGGTGCGGGAGAGGGTGAGCACATCGGCGGCGATCTTGCCCAGCGCACCGGTGGCGAGGGCGAGCGCACCCGCGAGGTCGGCGACCGGGGTGCGCAGGGTGTGCCACGGGATGAGCGGCGCGGCGAGCCCGAGCTCGCGGGCGTACGCGGCGGGCAGCGCGGCCGCGTACGCGGCGCCGTTGTCGCTCCCGTCGTCGTTCCCGTCGCGGCTCCCGTCGACGCTCCCGTTGTCGCCTCCGCCGTCGCCTCCGCCGTCGCTTCCGCTGTCGCCTCCGCTGTCGACGAAAGCCGCCAAGGTTCCCGCCGCGCCGCCGAGTTGGGCCGGCAGCCGGTCCCGTACCGCGAGCAGGCGGTCCCGCGCGTCGAGGACGAGCGAGCGCCAGCCGGCGGCCTTGAGGCCGAAGGTGGTGGGGACGGCGTGTTGGGTGAGCGTACGGCCGGGCATCGGTGTGTCGCGGTGCGCGGCGGCGAGGGCGGCCAGCGCCGTCTCCGTACGGTCGAGATCCGCGAGGACCTCGCCGAGGGTGCGCGCGGCGACCAGCATGGCGGCCGTGTCCAGGATGTCCTGGCTGGTCGCGCCCCGGTGCACGGACGCGCCCCACTCCCCTGCCGCCGCGGTGAGGTCCGCGACGAGGGGGATCACAGGGTTGCCCCCGGCGCGGGCGCGCAGGGCGATCGAGCGGACGTCGAAGCGGTACGGGTCGGCCGCCGCGTCCGTGACCGCCCGCGCGGCCTCGGCGGGCGCCGCGCCGAGGGTGGCCTGGGCGCGGACGAGGGCGGCTTCGGCGTCCAGGAGGGCCCGCAGGAACGCGGTGTCGCCGGTCGCGGCCTCGGCGGGCGAGCCCGCCCGTACGGGATCGAGAAGCCCGGTGTCGAGGTCGGCCGGGTCGGTGGCGGCCGCGGGCCCGGTCTCGCCGGTCACGGGAACTCCAGGAAGACCGTCTCGCCCTCGCCTTGGAGGCGGATGTCGAAGCGGTGGGTGCGGTGGGGTTCCTCGGTGGCGACGAGGGTGGCGCGCCGGTCGGCCGGGAGGCGGTCGAGCAGCGGGTCGGGGCCGTCGGCGAGGTAGGCGCGGGTGTGGAGGTGGTGCAGGAGGCCGCGGGCGAACACGACGACGGCGACGTGGGGTTGGCCGGGGTTGCCGGGTGCCAGGGTGTGCACGGCGTAGTGTCCGTCGGCGTCGGTGGCGACGCGCCCGAAGCCGGTGAAGTCCGTGCCGTTGCGGCCGAGGAACCCGCCGGTGACCGGGTCCCGGCGCAGCGATCCCGGCGCGCCCGTGAGGGAGCCGTCGGGGGCGGCCTGCCAGAACTCCAGGAGCGCGTCGGGGACGGGCTCGCCCGCGCCGTCGAGGACGTACCCGTGGAGGGTGATGCGGTCGGGGTGGCCCTCGGGCGCGATGCGTTCGCCGCCGGGGAAGGGCAGGGCGTAGCCGTAGAAGGGTCCGACGGTGCTGGAGGGGGTGAGCGGCAGGGGCATGGGTCAGCGTCCTTCCTCGGTCCAGGTGGCGGCGGGTCCGTCGAGGACGATGTCCCAGGCGTAGCCGAGCGAGAACTCCGGCTCGGACAGGCCGTGTTCGTAGCGGGCGACGAGCCGCTCGCGCGCGGCGCCGTCGGTGACCGAGCGCATGATCGGGTCGAGCGCGAGGAGCGGGTCCCCGGGGAAGTACATCTGGGTGACGAGCCGCTGCGTGAACGCCGTGCCGAAGACCGAGAAGTGGATGTGGGCGGGGCGCCAGGCGTTGGTGTGGTTGCGCCAGGGGTAGGCGCCGGGCTTGATGGTGGTGAAGGCGTACCGGCCCTGATCGTCCGTCAGGGTGCGTCCCACGCCGGTGAAATGGGGGTCCAGCGGGGCGGGGTGCTGGTCCCGGAGGTGGGCGTACCGGCCGGAGGCGTTGGCCTGCCAGATCTCGACCAGCTGGCCGCGCACGGGGCGGCCCTCGCGGTCCAGAAGACGCCCGGACACGGTGATCCGCTCACCGAGGGGCTCGCCGGTGGGCGCGCGGGTGAGGTCGCTGTCGGTCTCGGTGACGTCGGTGACCCCGAAGACGGGACCGGTCAGCTCGACGGCCTCGGGGTCCCCCACTCCGCCCACCGCCACGAGCGGCTGCCGCGGATGACGCAGGAGGGAGCTGCGGTACGGGGCGTAGTCGCGCGGCGGGTGATGGCGGGGCGCGCTGCCAGAGGCGAGGGCCTTGTCGTAGGCGTCCTGGTGGGCACCTATCTCGGCGTCTATGTGCGCCTGGGTGAGGTCGGCCATGGAGGCTCCTGGGGTGATGGGGCGGGGTAGGCGGGAGGGGGTGGGGTGGGGTGGGGGTGGACACGTGTGGACGGCGGGGCCGGCCGGGCGGGCGCGGACGGGCTGCGCGACCTGGCGGGTGCGGACGGCGGGGCCGGCCCGGCGCGTCAGCGCCCGGGCGTGGGGCCGGACGTAGGCCCAGCCTCACCCGGACCCGCAGCCCCGGATCCCGGATCCGGTACCCGTACCGCCGCCGCCGTCCGCTCCGCCACCTCCTGCGGGGTCACTCCCGGGGCCGTCTCGACGAGGACGAGGCCCGTGTCCGTGACGTCGAGGACGCAGAGGTCGGTGACGATGCGGTCGACGCAGCCGCGGCCGGTGAGCGGCAGGTCGCACTCCTCGACGATCTTCGGGGAGCCGTCCTTGGCGGTGTGGGTCATGACCACGATGACCGTGCGGGCGCCGTGGACGAGGTCCATCGCGCCGCCGATGCCGGTGATCATGCGGCCGGGGACGGCCCAGTTGGCGAGGTCGCCGCGGGCGGAGACCTGCATGGCGCCGAGGACGGCGACGTCGATGTGGCCGCCCCGGATCATGCCGAAGGAGAGAGCGGAGTCGAAGTAGGAGGCGCCGGGCAGGACGGTGACGGTCTCCTTGCCCGCGTTGATGAGGTCGGGGTCGACCTGGTCCTCGGTGGGGTAGGGGCCGGTGCCGAGGATGCCGTTCTCGGATTCGAGGACGACCTCGACCCCGGCGGGGAGGTGGTTGGGGATGAGCGTCGGCAGGCCGATGCCGAGGTTGACGTACTGTCCGTCGCGCAGTTCGCGGGCGGCTCGGGCGGCCATCTGCTCACGGTTCCAGGTCATGCCGGGGTCTGCTCCGTCTCTCGTGCCGCGGGTGCGGAGATCGTGCGCCGTTCTATGCCCTTCGCGGCGGCCTGGGCGGGGGTGAGGGCGACGACGCGCTGGACGAAGACGCCCGGCAGGTGGACGTGGTCGGGGTCGAGGGCGCCGGGTTCGACCAGCTCCTCGACCTCCGCGACGGTGATCCGGCCGGCCATCGCGGCGAGCGGGTTGAAGTTGCGGGCGGAGGCGTGGAAGACGAGGTTGCCGTGCCGGTCGCCCTTGGCGGCGCGGACGAGGGCGAAGTCGGTGCGGATGGCGTGTTCGAGGACGTACGGGACGCCGTCGAACTCCCGGACCTCCTTCGCCGGGGAGGCGAGCGCGACGCCGCCCGCACCGTCGTAGCGCCAGGGCAGTCCCCCGTCGGCGACCTGCGTGCCGACGCCGGCGGGGGTGTAGAAGGCGGGGATGCCGCAGCCGCCGGCCCGCAGGCGTTCGGCGAGGGTGCCCTGCGGGATCAGCTCGACCTCCAGTTCGCCGGCGAGGTACTGGCGGGCGAACTCCTTGTTGGCGCCGATGTACGAGCCGGTGACGCGGGCGATGCGGCCGGCGGCGAGCAGGACCGCGAGGCCGGAGTCCATGGCGCCGCAGTTGTTGGAGACGACGCCGATGCGGCCGACGCCGCGTTCGTGGAGCGCCTGGATGAGGACGTTCGGTACGCCGCTGAGGCCGAAGCCGCCCACGGCGAGCGTCGCCCCGTCCGGGACGTCGGCCACCGCTTCCGCGGCGGTGGCGACCACCTTGTCCATGGGGAAGCCTTTCGTTTCGGTCCGAGCGAAATGAAGGGGAACACGCCTCGCAGATTTAGTCAGTGCACTGAGCATCTGTGGCGACCGGGCCATGCTGACAGCCGTCCGCCCGCTCGTCAACGGGTGTTTACGCCGCACCTGACGGTCGGGGTATCGTTCCGTGCACCGACGAAACGGCAGCAGGAGGCGCACCATGGCCGCGGTCGACCTGACCACGCATCCCGGGCATCTCGCCCGGCGGCTCCAGCAGGCGCACCACCTGCTCTGGACGACCATGGTCTCGGAGGAGATCACCTCCCCCCAGTTCGGCGTGCTCAACGCCCTGCTGGCCGAACCCGGCCTGGATCAGCGGACCCTGGGCGAACGCGTGGGCCTCGACCGTTCGACCATCGCGGAGGTCGTGAGCCGGCTGACCCGCCGCGGGCTGCTCGACAAGGTGCGCGACCCGGACGACGGACGCCGCTCCCTGCTCCGCCTCACCGAGGACGGCGAGCGCACGCACCGGAAGCTGACCGTGCGCACGGCCCGCATGAACCAGGTCTTCCTCGCCCCCCTCTCCCCCCAGGAGCAGACGGACTTCCTCGCCCTGCTCCGTCGCGTCTCGGACGCCGCCGAACAACTGCGCAGCCCGGCGGAGCCGGTCGCCGCGCCGTGAAGCGGAGCGGAGACGGAGGTGGAGGCCGTGTATCGCGAGCGTATGGAGAAGCGCATACGCCGCCGGAACGGCCTCCCGGCTCTCATGGGCGCATGATCCCCGACGTCTCCTCGTCCGCACCGGACACACCAGTACACACACCGGTACGCACACCCGCACACACACTCGTACACACACCGGCCCCCACACCGGCAACCCCCGTCACACCCCCCGCACCGCCCCACCGCGCGCGCAGGATCGTGCTCCGCGGCCTGGCGGTCCTCGGCGTGGCGGGCGTCCTGTTCGGCATCCGGCGGCCCCTCCTGATGTCCGCCCCCGCGTGCCTGGCCGGGCGGTGGCACGGCTGTTACGACACGTTCAACGGCACGGTGCTCATGACGCTCGTCGCTCTGCCGCCGGCGGGGCTGGTCGCGTGGTTCCTGGCACGTCGGCGGCGCGCGGCCGGTGTCGTCGGGGCGGGGCGGCTTTCGCTGGCCGAGGTGGGCATGGTGGTCGGCACGGTGCCATTCGTGTGGATGACGATGATGCCGGGCGCCGGGGCGGGCACGGTTCCCGCCCGGGTGAGCCTGGTGCCGCTGCGGGACCTGGTCACGATGGGCACGCTCGGGATCGCCGGAAACCTGCTGGTCTTCGCGGCGCTGGGGTTCTTCGCCCCCGTGCGGTGGGCGGCGATGGCGTCGGCGCCGCGCGTCCTGGCGCTCGGCGCGGCCTGCTCGGTGCTGGTGGAGACGGCCCAGTACGCGCTGCGGCTCGACCGGGTGTCCTCCGTGGACGACGTCCTGGTCAACGCCGTCGGCGCCGCGCTGGCCGGGCTGGCGTCCCGCCGCTGGTGGCGCGGCGCCTCGCCGGCACCGTCGGCCCGGGCACACGGCGAGAGCCGCCGGTATCCGGACGACTCCACGGCAGCGTCGTAGAGGCCCCCGAGGCCCCGCGGGGCCCATACGTCGACGATAGGGCGCGTTCCCTACGCTTCGGGGATGCGTGTACTGATCGTGGAGGACGAGCCCTATCTGGCCGAGGCCGTACGTGACGGGCTCCGGCTGGAGGCGATCGCCGCCGACATCGCCGGCGACGGCGACTCCGCCCTGGAGCTGCTCGGCGTCCACGCGTACGACCTAGCCGTCCTGGACCGCGACATCCCCGGCCCCTCCGGCGACGAGGTCGCCCGGCGCATCGTCGCCTCCGGGAGCGGCATCCCGATCCTCATGCTGACGGCGGCCGACCGGATCGACGACAAGGAGTCCGGGTTCGCTCTCGGCGCCGACGACTACCTGACCAAGCCGTTCGAGCTGCGGGAGCTGGTCATGCGGCTCCGCGCGCTCGACCGCAGGCGCTGGCACGCCCGGCCGCCGGTCCGTGAGATCGCGGGTCTGCGGCTCGATCCGTTCCGCCGCGAGGTGTTCCGCGACGGGCGGTACGTCGCGCTGACCCGTAAGCAGTTCGCGGTGCTCGACGTCCTCGTCGGGGCCGAGGGCGGTGTCGTGAGCGCCGAGGAGCTCCTGGAACGCGCCTGGGACGCGCACACCGACCCCTTCACCAACGCCGTACGGATCACCGTGTCCGCGTTGCGCAAACGGCTCGGCGAACCCTGGGTCATCGCGACGGTGCCGGGCGTCGGCTACCGCATCGACAGCGGCAGCTCCCTCCCCCACGCTCCCCGTGCCTAGGCGCCCCGGGCCGAGCGCCCGGCTCAAACTCACCCTCAGCTACGCGGGGTTCCTCGCCGTCGCCGGTGCGCTCCTGCTCGCCGTGGTGTGGGGCTTCCTGCTGCGGTACGTCCCCGTCACCTCCCAGGGGCTGCTGGGGATCTCGCCGAACCGCTACCTCCTTGTGCGCGTCTTCGCCCCCGCCGCGGCCGTGGCGATGGCCTTCCTCCTCGTCTTCGGGCTGGTCGGGGGGTGGGTCCTGGCCGGGCGGATGCTCGCGCCGCTCGGGCGGATCGCCGGTGCGGCGCGGCTCGCCGGGGGCGGGTCGCTGTCCCACCGGATCCGGATGGGCGGCCGCGGGGACGAGTTCCGCGAACTCTCCGACGCGTTCGACACGATGCTGGAACGGCTGGAGTCGCACGTCGCCGAGCAGCGCAGGTTCGCGGCCAACGCCTCCCACGAGCTCCGCACCCCGCTGGCCATCTCGCAGGCGCTGCTCGACGTCGCCCACCAGGACCCCACGCGGGACCGCGACGAACTCCTCGCCCGCCTCCGGACCGTCAACACCCGCGCGATCGACCTCACCGAGGCCCTGCTGCTCCTCGGCCGCAGCGACCGCGCGGCCTTCACCCGCGCGAGCGTCGACCTCTCGCTCCTCGCCGAGGAGGCCGCGGAGACCCTGCTGCCGCTCGCCGAGCGGCGCCGGATCACCCTCGACGTCGGCGGCGGGGCGGCGCGGGCCGACGGCTCCGAGGAACTGCTGCTGCGGATGGTGACGAACCTCGTCCAGAACGCCATCGTCCACAACCTGCCCGACGGCGGCACGGTGACCGTCCACACCGAGACGCGCGGCGGCACGAGCCTGGTGCGGGTCGTGAACACGGGCCCGCCGGTCCCGCCGGACCTGGTGCCGACCCTCGTCGAACCCTTCCAGCGCGGCACCGAGCGGGTCCGCACCGACGAGCACGCGGGCGTCGGCCTCGGTCTCGCCCTCGTCCACAGCGTCGTCCGCGCCCACGACGGGACCCTCGCCCTGACGCCCCGCCCGGCCGGTGGCCTTGAGGCGACGGTCCGGCTGCCCTCCCTCCCGTGACAGGCACCTGGGGGATCAGGCCAGGAGCGTAGGGGCCGCCCGGTCGAGGACTCCCTCGATCCGGGCCCATGTCTCCTCGTCCCGGGCCACCGGTGCGAGGGTCCGACCCTCGCCCGTCCCCCAGGCGGCGGCGAGCGCCACCGGGTCCGTTCCGGTCGCCGCGGCGGCTGCGAGGGCGGCGGCGCCGAGGGCGACGAGTTCGGTGGCGGCGGGGACGACGAGGGCGCGTCCGGAGAGCCGGCGCACCGTCTCGGTCCAGGCCCGGCCGCGCGCGCCGCCGCCGATCAGCCGCAGGGGACGGTCCCGTACGGCCGGTTCCGCGGGGTCGAGGCCGCAGGCGGCGAGCAGGTCGTCGAGGGCGCGCAGCACGGTGAACACGGCGCCCTCGTAGGCGGCGCCGAGCAGGGCGGACGGGGTGGTCGCGTGCGTCAGGCCGGTGAGGAGTCCGGTGGCGCGGGGCAGGTCGGGGGTGCGTTCGCCGTCGAGGTACGGCAGGAGGACGAGGCCGTCGCCGGGCCGGGCGTCCTCGCGGTCGAGGCCGAGGAGGCCGGCGATCCGGTCGATCGCCAGCGTGCAGTTCAGGGTGCAGGCGAGCGGCAGGCGGGTGCCGTCGGTCGCGGCGAAACCGGAGATGCCCGGTCCGGCCGGGCGGGCGCGGGTGGCGGCGAAGACCGTGCCCGAGGTGCCGAGGCTGACGACCGGGTGGTCGAGGAGACCGCCGGCGCCGAGCCCGAGGCCGACGGCCGCGGCCATGTTGTCGCCCGTGCCGGCGGCGACGACGGTGCCCCGCGGCAGGCCGAGGGCGTCGGCGGCGGCGCGGGTCAGGGTGCCGACGCGGGTGCCGCCGGTCGGGGCGACGGCCGGCAGCAGCGCGGGGTCCAGGCCGAGGAGGTCGAGGATGTCGGGGTCGTAGGAGGCGGGTCCGGTGACGAGATCCGTGGCGTACCACCCGGTGCCCGAGGCGTCGCCGGGGTCGGTGACCGCCTCCCCGCACAGGCGCTCGGTGAGGAAGTCGTGCGGGAGGCGGACGGCCGCGGCACGGGCGGCGGTGGCGGGTTCACGGTCGCGCAGCCACTGCCATTTGGTGGCCGTCACGGCGGCGACGGGGACGGAGCCGGTGCGGGCGAGCCAGGGGGCGGGGCCGCCGAGCGCGGCGGTGAGGGCGGTGGCCTGGGGTGCGGAGCGGGTGTCGTTCCAGAGGAGGGCGGGGCGCAGCGGGCGGCCCTCGGCGTCCAGGGTGACGAGGCCGTGCTGCTGTCCCGCCACGGCGAGGGCGGTGACGGCGGCGGGCGGTACGGCGGCCTCCTTCAGGGCCGCCGCGACGGCTCGGCCGAGGGCGGTCCACCAGACTTCCGGGTCGCTCTCGCGGGCCCCTCCGGTGCCGGTGACGGTGTGCGGCGCGCGGCCGACGCCGAGCAGGGCGCCGGTCCCGGCGTCGACGACCACGGCCTTGGTGGACTGGGTGGAGCTGTCGACACCGATCACCACCGGGCGTTCCGGCATGACCGTTCCTCCTTCCGGTTCTGCGCGTCGCGCGTCCGCGCGTCGCGTGTGCGGGCCGGCCGGCACTGGCGCCCGGGCCCTCCCGACGGTATTAGTTATCTCAGAAAACAAATCTGGCGGCCAGCCTCGCGAAGGAGCCGGACATGCCGCAGGACCTTCTTCCCACGCCCGACGACCGCTTCACCTTCGGTCTGTGGACCGTCGGCTGGCAGGGGCGCGATCCGTTCGGGGACGCGACCCGCCCCGCCCTGGACCCGGTCGAGTCGGTGGAGCGGCTCGCCGCCCTCGGCGCGTACGGCGTCACCTTCCACGACGACGACCTCGTTCCGTTCGGAGCGGAGGAGACCGAGCGGGCGACGGCCGTCAAGCGCTTCCGCGCCGCGCTCGACCGCACGGGCCTCAAGGTGCCCATGGCCACCACCAACCTCTTCACGCACCCCGTCTTCAAGGACGGCGCCTTCACCGCCAACGACCGGGACGTGCGCCGCTTCGCCCTGCGCAAGACGATCCGCAACATCGACCTCGCCGTGGAGCTCGGCGCCTCGGTGTACGTGGCGTGGGGCGGCCGGGAGGGCGCCGAGTCGGGCGCCGCCAAGGACGTGCGCGTGGCGCTCGACCGGATGAAGGAGGCCTTCGACCTGCTGGGCCAGTACGTCACCGAGCAGGGGTACGCGCTCCGCTTCGCCGTCGAGCCCAAGCCGAACGAGCCGCGCGGGGACATCCTGCTCCCGACGATCGGCCACGCACTCGCCTTCATCGAGCGTCTGGAGCGTCCCGAACTCGTGGGCGTCAACCCGGAGACGGGCCACGAGCAGATGGCGGGGCTCAACTTCCCGCACGGCATCGCGCAGGCACTGTGGGCCGGCAAGCTGTTCCACATCGACCTCAACGGCCAGTCCGGCATCAAGTACGACCAGGACCTGCGCTTCGGCGCGGGCGATCTGCGCCAGGCGTTCTGGCTGGTCGACCTCCTGGAGACGGCCGGCTACCCGGGCCCGCGCCACTTCGACTTCAAGCCGGTGCGCACCGACGGCTTCGACGGCGTCTGGGAGGCCGCGAAGAACTGCATGCGCAACTACCTGATCCTCAAGGAACGCGCCGCCGCCTTCCGCGCCGACCCGGAGGTCCGGGCCGCGCTCGCCGCCTCCCGGCTCCACGAACTCGCCGTGCCCACCGCCGCCGACGGCCTCAAGGGCCTGCTCGCCGACCCCACCGCGTACGAGACCTTCGACGCGGCCGCGGTCGCCGAGCGTTCGATGGCCTTCGAGCTGCTCGACCAGCTCGCCCTCGAGCATCTGCTCGGGGTGCGCTGACCGGGCCGGACACTCTGCCTGTCGGCAGGGCGACCTCGTGGCCGGGGTCGCGGAGGCGTCGTGCAGGATCGCCCCATGAACAAGACCAGCCGACGCTCCGTCCTCGCCTCCGCCGTCGCCGCGGCGGCCGCCCTGCCCACGCTCAACGCCATCGCCGGAAGCGGCGCCACGCCGGCCGCGGCGGCCGACACCTACGGCTCCAACACCGAGCTCTACAGCAAGAACGCGGCCCTTGAGGGCACCGACTGGATGCGCCGTTTCCGTATCAACGCTCCGGTGACGGTGACGGACAACACCAAGGTCTCCAGCCTTCCCGTCGGCGGCACCGCCGTCATCGCGCCGCACGGCGGCGGGCTGGAGGCGGGCACCAGCGAGCTGTGCATGGCCGTGGCCGGATACAGACCGTTCGCGTACGACACCGATCCGGCGGTCTCGACGGCGCCCGGTGAGCCGCAGCGCGACTTCTGGATGTTCGAGACGTTGAAGAACTCGGCGGCTCAGCACGTCACTTCGACCCACTGCGACGACCCGGCCGCGCTCGCCGTGTGCGCGAACAACCTGTACGCCGTCTCCCTCCACGGCTTCGACTCGGCCGAGCGGAAGATCATCATCGGCGGCCGGGACGAGCGCCTCAAGCGCAACCTGCTGGCCTCCCTCGCGAAGTACGGGATCACCTCCCCCACCACCAGCGCCAACTGGAACGTGAACGTCGTCATAGCGGGCGCCGACGACCCCATCAACGGCGACGACCCGGCCAACATCGTCAACCGCACCCGTTCGGGCGCGGGCGCCCAGCTGGAGCTGTCGACGGGGCTGCGGGAGGCCATGTTCGGCACCTTCGCGGGGGCGGACAACCGCCGGACCTCCGCCGGTGTCCCCAGCCCGGACAGCCCTTACGCCGACTACTTCTGGAACGGCTTCGTCAAGGGCGTGCGGGAGGCCGTCAGGAACCACGAGCTGGGCCTCGACGCCGGTTTCCTCGCCTCCTGAGCCCCGGACCGGGCGGACCCTCCCGCGGGCCCGCCCGGTCTCGCCTCCGGGGTGGGTCTGACGGTCCTGGTGGCATGCGGAGGATCTCCTCGCGGCTCGGAAGGTGGGGGAAGCGCCGGGGTGGGACACGGTCAAGCTCTGAACCAGTGGGAGCGCTCCCACTGTGCAGAGCCGAGGAGACCGCGTCAAGATGCGCGAAGAGTCGAAGGCACCCGGCCGATGAATTCGCCCAACTCCTCTTTCCTTTGGAGTGAGTTGGCGCTACGGTCTGGCCCCACCAGTGGGAGCGAATCCATTCCGTCGGCACGCCGTCAGGCCCGTGCCCTCGCCGAAGGACTCGCTCATGCGACATCCCCCGCGTCTGTCCGCGCTGCTCGCCGGAGCAGTGCTCATCGTGGCGAGCACCGCTCTCACAGGACCCGGCGGGCCGGACGGCCGCCGCCTGGCACATCCACCACGTCACCACCTGCTCCGACGAGACGTGCTGGAACGACACCCTCGCCCCGGTCGCCGCCCGGGTCCCCCCGGTGGCGGGCGAGATCGGTGAGAACACCTGCGGGCACGGCTTCGTCGACCGCGTCATGAAGCGGTGCGACGACCGCGCCCTGTCGTATCTCGGCTGGACCCGGAACACCTGGAACCGCGGCTCCGGGCCGGCCCTGATCACCTCGTACGACGGCACCCCCACCACATTCGGCATCGGGCTGCGCGACCACCTGCGCACCCCGAACGGAAACCGAAAGGGTCTCCCCTCCATGAGCCGCTCAACCAGCCGTACCGCCCTGCTCGCGGCCCTCGGCCTCATCACGGCGACCGGCGCCACCGCCACCGTGATCGGCACGGCCGCCGCCGGGGCCGCCACCCCGGGCTGCCGGGTCGACTACCGGATCTCCAGCCAGTGGAACACCGGCTTCGGCGCCGACGTGACCGTCACCAACACCGGGGACCCGGTCTCCGCCTGGACCCTGGAGTGGTCCTTCGGCGGCGACCAGAAGGTCACCCAGGGCTGGAACGCCGCCCTCACCCAGTCCGGCGCCGCCGTCACCGCGAAGAACGTCTCCTACAACGGCACCCTGGCCACGGGCGGTTCGACCTCCTTCGGCTTCAACGGCTCCTACGGCGGGACCAACGCCGTGCCGACGGTCTTCACCCTGAACGGCGTCGTCTGCAACGGCGCGACACCGCCCACCACACCCCCGACGACCCCGCCGACCACACCGCCCACCACCCCTCCGACGACGCCGCCCGCCGGGACGAAGGCCGACAACCCGTACGCCGGCGCCAAGGTGTACGTGAACCCCGAGTGGTCCGCCAAGGCGGCGGCCGAACCGGGCGGCACCAAGGTGTCGAACCAGCCCACGGGTGTCTGGCTGGACCGGATCGCCGCCATCAACGGCTCCTCGACCTCCATGGGCCTGCGCGCCCACCTCGACGAGGCGCTGAAGCAGAAGGGTTCCGGCGAGCTCGTCGTCCAGCTGGTGATCTACAACCTGCCCGGCCGCGACTGCGCGGCCCTCGCCTCCAACGGCGAGCTCGGGCCGACGGAGATCGACAGGTACAAGACCCAGTACATCGACCCCATCGCGGCGATCCTCGGCGACGCCACGTACGCGGGCCTGCGGATCGTGACCACCGTCGAGATCGACTCCCTGCCCAACCTCGTCACCAACGTCTCCGGCCGCCCCACCGCGACCGCGAACTGCGACGTGATGAAGGCCAACGGCAACTACGTCAAGGGCGTCGGCTACGCCCTGAACAAGCTGGGCTCGATCGCCAACGTCTACAACTACGTGGACGCCGGACACCACGGCTGGCTCGGCTGGGACGACAACTTCGGCGCCTCCGCCGACCTGTTCAAGACCGCCGCGACGGCCGAGGGCTCGACCGTCGCCGACGTGCAGGGCTTCATCGTGAACACCGCCAACTACAGCGCCCTGAAGGAGGACCACTTCGCGGTCGGCGACTCCGTGAACGGCGTCTCGGTGCGCCAGTCGAAGTGGGTCGACTGGAACCGCTACACCGACGAGCTGTCGTACGCCCAGGCCATGCGGGACAAGCTGGTCTCCATCGGCTTCGACCCGAAGATCGGCATGCTCGTCGACACCTCCCGCAACGGCTGGGGCGGCACCGCCCGGCCCGCCGGCCCCGGCGCCACCACGAACGTCGACACCTACGTGAACGGGGGCCGTTACGACCGGCGCATCCATCTCGGCAACTGGTGCAACCAGTCCGGCGCGGGCCTCGGCGAACGGCCCCAGGCGGCCCCGGCGGCCGGCATCGACGCGTACGTCTGGATGAAGCCCCCGGGCGAGTCCGACGGGGCGAGCAAGGAGATCCCCAACAACGAGGGCAAGGGCTTCGACCGGATGTGCGACCCGACGTACACCGGCAACGCCCGCAACGGCAACAGCATGTCCGGGGCGCTGCCGGACGCCCCGCTGTCCGGCCAGTGGTTCTCGGCCCAGTTCCAGGAGCTCCTGAAGAACGCGCACCCGGCGCTGTGACCCGTACCTGAGCCGGCCGGGCGGGCCGGGACCCTCCCCGGTCCCGGCCCGCCCTCCGGCCGCTCAGCCCCCGGCGCAGCTCGCGGCGGGCAGCTCCCGGCTCGTCACCCGCGGGGCGCGGCCGGTGGGGAAGGTGACGTCGAAGGCGAAGCAGCCGTGCACGTAGGTCTCGTTCACGAAGATGAACGTGCGCGCCGGGCCGATGCCTAGCAGGCCGGCGACCACGCTGGTCGTGCCGCCCCGCCGTACGGTCCCGACCAGGCCCTTGGCGGGCTTCGCCGGAGGGAACGCGGCGGTGATCTCGGCGTCGCTCAGGGTCCCGTCGGCCGCGGTCCCGGCCAGCTCGCGCCGGTGCCGCTCCACCGACGCGTCCAGGTTCTCCCGGGCCGCCGCCTCGTCGCGGGCCGGCTCGGTGGCCAGCCAGATCCAGCCGCCGACGACGAGGACGAGCAGGGCGACGAGTACGGCCAGGCACCCGCGCCCCAGGCAGCCGGGCGCGCGGCTCCGCCCGGGCGGCGGTGTCGGGTCGGGACGGGTCCACATGGGCGCAGCCTCTCCCCGTGGCCGCCGCCGGACCGTGCCCTTGGCCGAACCGCAACCACACCGAGGCACCACGGTGACGCGTCGCCGCGCCCGGGACCCGACGGCGACGGCGACCGCGACCGCGACGGCAACCGCAACCGCAACCGCAACCGCAACGGCGGATCCGCGCCCGGGAGATGACCTCCGTGGTCCGCCCGGCGCCCGCCCCGGGGTCCGCTCAGGACGAGTCGCGCGGCACCAAGGTCGTGGGCAGCACCCTGCACTGAGGTTCCGCCGGCTCCGTGGGATCCGCGATGCGGTCGAGGAGCATGCGCGCCATGGTCCGGCCCATCTCCTCGATGGGCTGGCGCACGCTGGTCAGCGGCGGGTCCATGAGGCGGGCCACGGCCGAGTCGTCCACGCCGACCAGGGCGACGTCCTCCGGGACCCGGCGGCCCGCCTCGCGCAGGACGCCGCGCGCGCCGGCCGCCATGACGTCGGAGGCGGCGAAGACGGCGTCCAGGCCGGGGCTGCGGGCGAGGAGTTCGCGCATCGCCCGGCGGCCACCCTCCTCGGTGAAGTCGCCGGTGGCGACGCGGAGTTCGTCGGGTTCGAGGCCGGCGAGGGCGATGCCCTCGCGGTAGCCGTCGAGGCGGGCCCGGGCCGCGTACATGTCGAGGGGGCCGGTGATCGTCGCGATCCGGCTGCGTCCGCGCGCGGCGAGGTGGGCGACGGCGGCCCGGCCCGCGCCCGTGTTGTCGGAGTCGACGTAGGCGGCGGATTCGTCGGCGGTGCGCCGGCCCCCCAGGACGACGGGGAGGCCGAGTTCGCGGACGAGGTCGGGCAGCGGGTCGTCGGCGTGCACGGAGGTGAGCAGGACGCCGTCCACCCGCTGGGCGGCGAGGTACTGCTCGAAGCGCTTCCGCTCCCGCTCGGTACGGACCAGCGTGAGCAGCAACTGCTTGTCGGCCTCGGCGAGTTCGGCGCTGACCCCGCGGATGATGTCGAGGAAGTACGGCTCGGCGAAGAGCCGGGCCTCGGTCTCGGGGATGACCAGGGCGATGGCGTCGGTGCGGCTGCCGGCGAGGGCGCGGGCGGCCTGGTTGGGCACGTAGCCGAGTTCCTCGATGGCCCGGTGGACGGCCTGGCGGGCCTGTTCGCTGACCCGAGGCGAGCCGTTGATCACCCGGGAGACCGTGCCCCGGCCGACGCCGGCCCTGGCGGCGACCTCCTCCAGCGTGGGCCTGCCACTCTGCCGTCCGTTCACGACCTTCGTACTCCCCTCGTGGCGACCTCGGCCCCATCCGCTGATCTGGTCAAGATAGGCCACGATCGGCACTCCCGTCAGAATCCGGCACCGTTCGGCACCCGAACGATGGGAGCGCTCCCACATTAGCGGATTCCCGGCACGGACCCCATCACCCCCCGCCCGGCGACGAATCCGCGTTCATGTCTTGACACCGGCACCCGGCAGGCAGGAACCTTCCGGCAGCGACGACGTGGGAGCGCTCCCACCCTGGGGGCGCAGAGCCTGCCCACCCGGCCCGTGCCGACGTCGTGATCCGGTCCCGACCGCCCGAGCCGAGCCGCGAGAGCCGTCCGGACCCCTTGGCGCACAACGAGCACCACCTTTGGACGAGGAGAGTGGAATGCGCACTTCCAGCAGCAGACGGACACCCGGCCGCACCCGCCGTACCGTGCTCGCCGCCGTCACCGCCCTGGCGGCCGGCACGGCCCTGCTCACCGCTTGCGGCGGCGACGGAGCCGACGCCGCCGACGACGGGACCATCACGCTGCGGATCGGCACCTTCGGTTCGTTCGGCTACGACGACAAGACGGGCGCCAAGCTGTACGCCGAGTACGAGAAGGCGCACCCCGGCATCAAGATCGTCGAGTCGAACGTGGCCGACGGCCAGAAGTACTGGGACACCCTCAAGCTGCGCCTCTCCCGCAACAGCGGCCTCGCCGACATCCAGGCCGTCGAGGTCGGCTACATAGCCGAGGCCACCGGCTCCTCGATGGCCGACAAGTGGGTGGACCTGTCCAAGAACGGCGGCGCCGACCTGGGCGCCTTCCTCGACTGGAAGGTCAAGCAGGCCACCACCGCCGACGGCAGGGTGATCGGCCTCGGCACCGACATCGGCCCCATGGCCATCTGCTACGACAAGGAGCTCTTCGCCAAGGCCAAGCTGCCCACCGAGCGCACCGAGGTCGGCCGCCTCTGGGCCGGGGACTGGTCGAAGTTCCTGGCGACCGGCCGGACCTACCAGAAGAACGCCCCCGCCGGGACCTCCTTCCACGACTCCGCGAGCGGCCTGTTCAACGCCGTCATCTCCAGCGAGCCGGAGCAGTACGCGAACGCGAGCGGACAGCTCGCCTGGGAGGACAGCCCCGGTGTGAAGAAGGCCTGGGACACCGCCGTCGCGGCGGCGGGCGGCGGACTCACGGCCAAGCTGCGCCAGTTCGACGAGAAGGGCACCTGGAACGCCGCGTTCAAGAACTCGAAGTTCGCCACGGTCGCCTGCCCCAGCTGGATGACCGGCATCATCAAGGACCAGGCGGGCGCCGGCAACCAGGGCAAGTGGGACATCGCCGCCCCGCCGGTGGCGGGCAACTGGGGCGGCTCCTTCCTCGCCGTCCCCAAGTCCGGCAAGCACACCAAGGAGGCCGCCGAGCTGGCCGCCTGGCTCACCGCCCCGGCCCAGCACGCCAAGGTCTTCGCGGTGAACGGCAACATCCCGTCGACCAAGGACACCCTGTCCTCGGCCGCGGTGGTGGGCGCCAAGCTGCCGTACTTCGGCGACACCCCGGTCGGTGAGATCTTCGCCGCCGCCGCGGCGAACATCCGCCCGGCGCCGATCAGCCGCTGGGACGGGCAGATGAAGACCTTCCTCACCGACAACGGCATCCTCGACATCGAGCAGCGCGGCACGGACCCGGCGAAGGCCTGGGAGAACGTCAGGAAGCTGGCCGAGGACAAGATCGCCCGGTAGCGGGAGGCGCGCGGCGGCCCGCCCCGGCGGGCCGCCGCCGTCCGCCCCACCCGCACGCTCCGACCTGGAAGGACGCCCTCGTGGCCACCTCCGTACGGGCGAGGAACGGCGGCTCGCCGTCGCCCGACGCACCGCCCTCCCCCGCCCCGCGCCCGGGCACCGCCCGTTCCGGCTCCGCCCGCCGCGCCCGGTTCTACCGCTGGGACCTGAAGGCGACCCCGTACCTCTTCGTCGCCCCCTTCTTCCTCACCTTCGCGGCCTTCGGCCTCTTCCCCCTGCTCTACACCGGCTGGCTCTCGCTCAACCGGGTCGAGCTCGGCGGCGATCCGCAGTGGAAGGGCCTGGAGAACTACTCCGACCTGGCCACCAGCGAGTTCTTCTGGAACGCGCTGGCCAACACCTTCACCATCGGGCTGATCTCCACGGTCCCCCAGCTGCTCATGGCCCTCGGACTCGCCCACCTGCTCAACTACCGCCTGCGCGGCCGCGGTTTCTTCCGGGTCGCCGTCCTCGCCCCGTACGCGACCTCGATCGCGGCGGCCACCCTGGTCTTCGCCCAGCTCTTCAACACCGACTACGGGCTGATCAACTCGGCGCTCGGCTGGGTGGGCTTCGACCCGGTCGACTGGGAGGCCTCGAAGTGGCCCGCGCAGATCGCCATCTCGGCGATCGTGATCTGGCGCTGGACCGGCTACAACGCGCTGATCTACCTGGCCGCGATGCAGGCCGTCCCGCAGGACCTGTACGAGGCGGCGGCCCTCGACGGGGCCTCGCGCTGGCGCCAGTTCCTGAGCGTGACCATCCCCTCGATCCGTCCCACCATCCTCTTCACCGTCATCGTCTCCACCATCGGCGCCACCCAGCTCTTCGGCGAGCCGATGCTCTACGGCGGCAGCGTCGGCATCTCGGGCGGCAGCGGCAACCAGTTCCAGACGCTCAGCCTGCTCATGTACGAGAAGGGCTGGGTCACCGGCGCCCTGGGCCAGGCCTCCGCCATCGCCTGGGTGATGCTGCTGCTCCTGCTGCTCGCCGGCGGCGTCCAGTCGCTCGTCGCCCGTTCGCACCGCAAGAAGCTGGGGGGCTGACCCATGGCCCGTACTCTCCTCCGGCAGTCGGCCGGCCGGCAGCACCACGCGGGTCCGCTGACCTACGTCCTGCTCGGCGTGGCCGCGCTGTTCTCGCTCTTCCCGCTCTACTGGAACCTCGTCGCCGCCTCGCACAGCGGCGAACGGGTGGTGGAGGCGCCCGCGCCGCTGCTGCCCGGGCCGCGCCTCTTCGACAACCTGTCCTTCGCCTGGAACCAGGTCGACATGGGCGAGGCCCTGGTCAACACGACGGTGGTCGCCTCGCTGGTCGCCCTGTCGACGGTGCTGTTCGCCACGCTCGCCGGCTTCGCCTTCGCCAAGCTGCGCTTCAAGGGGCGGGGCGCGCTGCTCACCCTGGTCGTGGCGACGATGACGATCCCGCCGCAGCTCAGCGTGATCCCGCTGTACCGGATCATCACCGACCTGGGCTGGGTCGACCAGCTCCAGTCGGTGGTCCTGCCCTCGCTGGTGGCCGCGTTCGGCGTGTTCTTCATGCGCCAGTACCTCGTCGAGGCGCTGCCCGTCGAACTGGTCGAGGCGGCCCGGATGGACGGCGCGCACTCGCTGCGGATCGTCTGGCACGTGGTCTTCCCGGTGGCCCGGCCCGCGATGGCCGTCCTCGGCATGCTGGTGTTCGTGCAGGCGTGGAACGACTTCTTCTGGCCGTTCATCGCGCTCACCCCGGACGGCAGCCCCACCCTCCAGGTGGCGCTCGCCGGACTGGGCTCGGGCAACCACACGGTCGACCAGGCCGTGGTGCTGACCGGCGCCCTGATCTCCACGGTGCCGCTGCTGCTGGTGTTCGCCGTGCTCGGCAAGCACATCGTCGGCGGGATCACCGCGGGCGCGGTGAAGAGCTGACCTCGCCCGCACCCCGGTCCCCCGCGGCCTCCCGGACCGCGCCGGCCTCCCTAACTTCCCTGACTTCCCTGACTTCCCCGGCTTCCCCCGGCTTCTCCTTTCCTTCTGTCCTCCTCTGCGTTGGGAGCGCTCTCCTATGACCGCGTCCGAGACCCGGCCGCTCACCGCCGTCCGCCGATTCCCGTCCGACTTCCTGTGGGGCGCCGCCACCGCCGCGTACCAGATCGAGGGCGCGGCGGCGGAGGACGGGCGCACACCGTCCATCTGGGACACCTTCTCGCACACCCCGGGGAAGGTCTTCCAGGGCCACACCGGCGATGTGGCCGTCGACCATTACCACCGCTTCCGCGACGACGTCCGGCTGATGGGCGAACTCGGCCTGAACGCCTACCGGTTCTCCGTCTCGTGGTCCCGGGTCCAGCCGACCGGGCGCGGTCCGGCCGTCCAGAAGGGCCTCGACTTCTACCGGCGGCTCGTCGACGAGCTGCTCGCGGCGGGCATCGAGCCGGCGCTCACGCTCTACCACTGGGACCTGCCGCAGGAGCTGGAGGACGCCGGCGGCTGGCCGGAGCGGGCGACGGCGGAGCGCTTCGCCGCGTACGCGGGCCTGGTGGCCGACGCCCTGGGCGACCGGGTCACCCGCTGGACCACCCTCAACGAGCCCTGGTGCTCGGCCTTCCTGGGCTACGGCTCCGGCGTCCACGCCCCGGGCCGCACCGACCCGGTGGCCGCGCTGCGGGCCGCCCACCACCTCAACCTCGGCCACGGGCTCGCCGTACAGGCGCTGCGGTCGGCGCTGCCGGCCGGGGCGAAGCTGGCGGTCTCGCTCAACCTGCACGAGGTGCGCCCACTGACGCCGTCCGCCGCCGACCGGGAGGCGGCCCGCCGGATCGACGCCGTCGGCAACGGGGTGTGGCTCGGGCCGATGCTGGAGGGCGCCTATCCCGAGGAGCTGTTCGCCGACACGGCGCACCTGACCGACTGGGCGTTCGTACGGGACGGGGACGCGGCGACGGCCGGGCAGCCGCTGGACTGGCTGGGCGTCAACTACTACACGCCGACGGTGGTCTCGCGGGTCGCCGACGGCGACGAGAAGCCGCAGGACGACGGGCACGGCAACAGCGCCCACTCCCCCTGGCCGGGCGCCGAGGACGTCGCCTTCCACCAGGCGGACGGCGCGCGGACGGCGATGGGCTGGCCGGTGGACCCGGACGGGCTCTACGACCTGCTCACCCGGATCTCGGCGCGCTACCCGGGCCTGCCGCTGGTGGTCAGCGAGAACGGTGCCGCGTACGAGGACGTGGTCGGTCCGGACGGCTCGGTGCACGACCCGGAGCGCACGGCGTACGTCCACGCCCATCTGCGGGCCGTGCACCGGGCGGTGACGGACGGGGCCGAGGTGGCCGGGTACTTCCTGTGGTCGCTGCTCGACAACTTCGAGTGGGCGTACGGCTACGCGAAGCGGTTCGGCGCGGTGCACGTCGACTACGCGACGCTGCGCAGGACGCCGAAGTCCAGCGCCCGCTGGTACGCGCGGGTGGCCCGCTCCGGGGAGCTGTCGCCGCCCGACGGCGAGGGCTGAGTCCGGTGGGGCGGGTACGGTTCGGGGCGGGGGCGCACGCCCGCTCGGAACCGTACCGTCTCGGAGGAAGTGCACGAGGAATGGCCGTCATTCACAAGACCACGATGCAGCCGACCAAGCTGGAGCTCCTGGAGAGCTGGCTCCCGACCAGGCCCTGGTACCTGGGCCGCGAGGGGGCCGTGCCCGTCCTGGAGAAGGCCGGCGGCTTCCGGCTCGACGACCCGGAGGGCGAGGTGGGCATCGAGTTCATGGTGGTCGCCGACTCCTCGGGCGACGAGACCCACGCCTATCTGCTGCCGGTGACCTACCGGGGTGCGCCGCTGGAGGGCGCGGAGGGCGCGCTGATCGGGACGTCCGAGCACGGTGTGCTGGGGACCCGTTGGGTGTACGACGGGACGCACGACCCGGTCCTGCTGGGCGAGTTGACGGCCCTGCTCGAAGGCCGCGCGGCCCCGCAGGCGCAGAGCCTGACCGACGTCCCGGACCCGACCGTGGCGGCCTCCTTCGACGGGTCGGGCGCCTGGGACGCGAGCGCCGCGCCGGGCGTCGAGGACGGCACGGACGGCACCGACGTACGGCTCGGCGCGGGCGCGCCGCTGCTGCGGGTCGTGCGGGTCCTCGGTCGCGGGGTGTCCGGTGCGCGGGGCGAGGTGACCGCGGGCTGGCACCTGCCGGGCGGCGAGGAGCTGCGCGGCGCGTACGTCGTGGTGCTCGACCCGGCCTGACGGGCCGCCCGGCGAGGGGCGTGGGCGGGCCGGGTAGCGCCCGGCTCGTCCGGCCGGTCCGGCGCATCGGCCGGTCCGGCGCATGCGGCCGGTCCGGCTCCTCCCGCCGGGTCCCGGTCAGAAGACGGACAGGCCGGTGATGGTGGTGAAACGGTCGAGGGCGGCGACTCCGGCGACGGAGTTGCCGCGCGCGTCGAGGCCGGGGCTCCACACGCAGAGGGTGCAGCGGCCCGGGACGACCGCGATGATGGCGCCGCCGACGCCGCTCTTGCCGGGCAGTCCGACCCGGTACGCGAAGTCGCCGGCGGCGTCATAGGTCCCGCAGGTGAGCATGACGGCGTTGACCTGCTTGGCCTGGCTGCGGGTGAGCAGCCGGGAGCCGTCGGCGCGGATGCCGTGGCGGGCGAGGAAGCCGGTGGCGAGGGCGAGGTCCGCGCAGGATGCCTCGACGGAGCACTGGCGGAAGTACTCGCGCAGCAGGGTCGGCACGGGGTTGGCGATGTTGTCGTAGCTCGCCATGAAGTGGGCGAGGGCGGCGTTGCGGTCGCCGCGCGCGGTCTCGGAGGCGGCGACGTCGCGGTCGAAGTCGAGGTCGTGGTTGCCGCTCTCGGCGCGCAGGAAGTCGAGGAGGACGCCGGAGGCGTCGCCGGTCATCCGGTGGAGCTGGTCGGTGACGACGAGGGCGCCCGCGTTGATGAACGGGTTGCGCGGGATGCCGTTCTCGTACTCCAGCTGGACGAGCGAGTTGAACGGGTTGCCGGAGGGCTCGCGGCCGACGTGGTCCCAGAGCGGGTCGCCCTTGCGGGCCAGCGCGAGGGCGAGGGTGAAGACCTTGGTGACGGACTGGGTGGAGAAGGGCTGCTGCCACTCGCCGACGCCGTACACCGTCCCGTCGAGTTCGGCGACGGCCATCCCGAAGCGGTTCGGGTCGGCGGAGGCGAGCGCGGGGATGTAGTCGGCGGGCCGGCCGCGGTCGGTGAGGCCCGTGATCTCCTCGGCGATGCGGTCCAGGACGGGTGCGAACGTCAACAACATGATCACATCATGCGCCGGGCGGCCCTCGGGCGCTGTCAGTGCCCCTGCCTATGATCGTTCCCGCTGTCGCCGAGTGCGGCGCCCGGCCGCGACGTGGCCGGTCAGGGAGGGGAGATCCGTCATGCGAGGTTTCATGAGACGCGGTTCGGCGGTACGGCGCCGGGGTCTGCGGCTGGCTGTGGCGGGGGCGCTGGCCGCCGTGCTGCTGCCGGCGACGGCGGCGCGGGCGGAGACTCCCGCCCCGCGCACGTACACGGTCTGGCAGTGGAACGTGGCGGGGAACACGATCCACAGCGGCTCCACGACCGACGGCATGGTCACGCAGGCCGCCGCGTCCGTGGTGAGCCGCTCGGCCGACTTCGCCGCCTTCAACGAGCTGTGTCAGGGGCAGTACAGCGCCCTGGTGGAGGAGCTCCGCGCCAAGGGGTGGCCGCAGGACGCCCAGAACTTCGCCCGCTTCGAGCCGAGCCGCCCGGCGGGCAACGCCTCGGTGTGCAAGGGCGAGGCATTCGGGAACGCGCTGTTCAGCAAGCGCCCGCTGGGCGGCGCCGCCCGCTTCGCGCTGCCCGACGACGGGACGGCGGAGAAGCGCAACCTGCTGTGCGCGCCGCTGACCGACGGCACGGCGACGCGGTTCTGCACGACGCACATCACGACCAGCCAGACGGCCAACGTGGCCCAGCTGGAGTTCGTGCGCCAGAAGCTTGAGGCGTACGACGCGGCCGGGGAGACGACGCTGATCGCGGGCGACTTCAACGCCCAGCCGAGCTACGGCCGGCTGAACTCGTACTACGCGGCGAGCGTGGACACCCCGAACAACGCGAACAACACCGGCCAGTACCGGGAGCTCGACGACAACGACCCCGACCACTGCCCCGGGTACGGGGAGTGGACGGCCGACGGCACGCCCGGCACGACGCCGCCGTGCGGCGGGAACGCGAAGATCGACCACATCTTCGTGCGGGAGAGCGCGCTCGCCGGTCCGTACAGCGCGGACTCGCTCGCGATCTCCACGAGCTGCACGGGGGTCACGGCCTGCTCCGACCACCGGATACTCGTCGGTACGGTCACGGTCGCCTAGCGCCGTCACCCGTCCAGGGGTGCGCGGGTGCCCCGCGGCCCGGCGGCGGCCCGTCCCCCGCGCATCCGCGCACCCGCCCGACCGAGTGGCGAAGCCCGCAGGTCCGGGCGAGGGTGTCGTGGGGGGAACGGACCGAGAGTGAGGTGAGCCGGGTGCCGCTGACCGCGGACGAGCCGGGGGCGCCGTGCTGGCTGAGCCTGGCCGCGCGCGACCTCGAATCCGCCGAGCGGTTCTACGGGGCGGTCCTCGGCTGGACCTTCCGGCACGGCCCCCTCGGCCGCGGCTTCTCCGTCGGCGAGCGCGACGGCACACCGGTCGCCGGCATCGGCGAGGTGGTGGACCGGATGGCGGTGCCGGTGGCCTGGACGGCGTACTTCGCGGTCGCCGACGCCGACGCGGCGGTGGCCCGCATCCGCGAGCGCGGCGGCACCGTCGGGGTCGGCCCGGTGGCCTTCCCGCCGCGCGGCCGGGCGGCGCTCGCCACCGACCTGGAGGGCGCCGCCTTCGGCGTCTGGGAGGGCCGGGTCTCCTCCCGCTGGCGGGTGGGCGAGCAGCACGCCCCCGCCTGGCTGGAGCTGCACACCCGCAACGCCTTCGACGCCGCCGTCTTCTACGGCGGGGTGCTGGACTGGCTCGACGGCGGCGCGGAACGCTTCGAGGTGGCCTACGAGGACGAGCAGGTCGTCCTGCGCCGCCAGGGTGACGCCGTCGCCCGACTGAACAGCGGCCCCGCGGACGCCTCCTCCGAACAGCCGCAGCGCCGCCCGCGCTGGCTGGTCCACTTCCGGGTGCCGGACCTGGAGCGGGCGACCGCCGCAGTCCTCGACCACGGCGGCTCCCTCGTGCCCGAGGCCGACGACGGCTGGCGGGCCCCGTCCGGCCGGCGGACCACCGTGCGGGACCCGCAGGGCGGCCTGTTCACCCTGGACGAGAACCCGGCGCCGCCGGAGCCCTGACGCCGCCCGTACGGGTCAGCCGGTCAGGACGACCAGCTGCCGGGTGGCCCTGGTCATCGCCACGTAGCGGTCGACCGCGCCCGCCACGCCCTCGCCGAACGCGTCCGGGTCGACGAGGACGACCAGGTCGAACTCGAGCCCCTTCGCCAGCGTCGGGGTGAGCGAGCGGACGCGGGGCGTCTCCTCGAAGGCGGGGTCGCCGATGACGCAGGCGATGCCGTCGGCGTGGGCGGCGAGCCAGGCGTCGAGGATCGCGTCGCGTTCCGCGACGGAGCCGTGGACGACGGGGACGCCACTGGCGCGCACGGAGGTCGGCACGTTCGCGTCGGGCAGCGCGGCCCGGATCACCGGCTCGGCCTCCGTCATGACCTCTTCCGGCGTCCGGTAGTTGATGCTCAGGGAGGCCATGGTGATCCGGTCGAGGCCGATCCGCTCCAGGCGCTCCTGCCAGCTCTCGGTGAAGCCGTGCCGCGCCTGGGCACGGTCGCCGACCAGCGTGAAGCTGCCGGAGGGGCAGCGGAGCAGCAGCATCTGCCATTCGGCGTCGGTCAGTTCCTGGGCCTCGTCGACCACGATGTGCGCGAACGGTCCGGCCAGCCGGTCCGCCTCGGCGCCGAGCAGGGCGCTCTCGTCGATCAGGCTATCCCGCAGGTCCCGCCCGTTCAGCATGGTCACCGCGCCCTCGCCGTCGTCGTCGGCGGCGAGGATGTTGTCGATGACCCCGGCCATGCGCTCGCGTTCGGCGGCCACGGCGGCATCGTGCCGGCGCTTGCGCAGCGACGCCTTCGGGTCGCCGAGCCGCTGCCGGGCCGCGTCCAGGAACGGCAGGTCGGAGACGGTCCAGGCCTGGGCGTCGGCGCGGCGCAGGGTGCGGACCTCGTCCGGGGTGAGCCAGGGCGCGCACAGGCGCAGGTAGGCGGGGACCGACCACAGGTCCCCGACGACGTCGGCGGCCTCCAGCATGGGCCAGGACCGGTCGAGGGTGCCGACGAGCTCCTGGTCGGCGCGGAGCGCCTTGCGGAACAGTTCCTCGGGGACGTCCTCGTCCAGCTTGTCCAGGAGCAGGGCGACGAGCTCGTCCCAGATCAGCTCGCGCGCCTCGTTGTGCGGGGTGCCCCGCCCGGCGGCCTCGAACGCCTCGGCCCAGTCACCGGCGCCGAGCCAGAGATCGGACCAGTCGGTCGAGACCCGCAGGCCCTCGGTGGGCGGCTCCTCGTAGAAGCGGACGGCCTTCTCGATCGCCTTGACGAGCTCCGCGGACTCCTTGAGGCGGGCGACCTCGGGGTCGGTCTCGGGCGGCGCGGTGGCCCCCTCGGCGACCAGGTCGCGCAGGGTGCAGGTGCGGACGCCCTCCTCGCCGAGGCTGGGCAGGACGTCGGAGACGTAGGCGAGGTAGGGCTGGTGCGGGCCGACGAAGAGGACGCCGCCCTTGCGGTGGCCCAGGCGGGGGTCGGAGTGGAGGAGGTAGGCGGACCGGTGCAGGGCGACGACGGTCTTGCCGGTGCCGGGGCCGCCGTCGACGACGAGGGCGCCGCGGGAACCGGCGCGGATGATGGCGTCCTGGTCGGCCTGGAGGGTGCCGAGTACGTCGCGCATGCGGGCCGAGCGGTTGCCGCCGAGACTGGCGATGAACGCGGACTGGTCGTCGAGGGCGGCGTGTCCCTCGAAGCCCTCGGGCGTGAACACCTCGTCCCAGTAGTCGCCGATCCGGCCGCCGGTCCAGCGGTACCTGCGACGGCTGGCCAGGCCCATCGGGCGGGCGTGGGTGGCGGCGAAGAAGGGCTCGGCGGCGGGCGAGCGCCAGTCGATGAGGAGCCGACGGCCCTCGGCGTCCGTGAGGCCGAGCCGTCCCACGTACACGGGTTCGGCGTCGTCGGCGGGGACGATCCGGCCGAGGCACAGGTCGAGGCCGAAGCGGCGCAGGGCGCGCAGCCGGGCGGTCAGCCGGTGGATCTCGTTGTCCCGGTCCATCGCCTCCCGGCCGAGACCGCCGGGTGCCCTGCGGAGCTCGTCGAGGCTGTCGGACAGTTCGGCGATCGATTCCTCAAGGCTTCGCGCGACGGCGGCGAAGTGCCGCTCGTCGGCGGCGATCAGCTCCGGGTCAGCCTTGGCCGAGAGGTTCTCGGGCAGGGCGAACGCGCTGCTGTTCCGGGGGTGGTCATGGACGGACGACGACGCTTGCACTGAGTGGATCTCCCATTTCCGCAGGTCCTGGCCTCGATGGGCGATTCTGCGGTACGCGGGGGGCCTTGCCGCAAGACCCCCTGTGCGCTATAAGTTGAGAGTGGCAAGGAGAGTGTTGATCTCCTTGCCTTTCCTTTTTTCCCTCGTCAGCGTCAGCCGGTCGTCAGGTCCAGCTCCCCGGCCGCGCGCGGGGCGAACCAGCGGGCGGTGTCCTGCTCCGTGACCTCGGCGAGGGTGGCCGGGGTCCAGCGCGGGTCGCGGTCCTTGTCGACGACCTGGGCGCGGATGCCCTCCACCAGGTCGGGCGAGGCGAGCGCCGCGCAGGAGAGGCGGTACTCCATGGTCAGGGCGGCCTCCAGGTCGTCCAGCCGGCGGGCGCGGCGGACCGCCTCCAGGGCGGCCTTGAGGGCCGTGGGCGAGCGGCCGAGCAGCACGGAGGCCGTTTCCTTGGCCTCGGGCACTCCGGAGTCGGAGAGGCGCTCCACGATGCCCTCGACGGTGTCGGCGGCGTAGCAGGCGTCGATCCAGGGGCGCCGGGCGGCGAGCTCGCCGGGCGGTACGGGGCGGGCGAAGCGGGCGACGGCCTCGGCGGCGGGGAGCCGGGTGAGCGCGTCGGCGAGCTCCGGGAGGTCGGCGGCGGGGACGAAGTGGTCGGCGAGGCCGGTCAGGATCGCGTCGGCGGCGCCCGCGGGTGTGCCGGTGAGGGCGAGGTGGGTGCCGAGTTCGCCGGGTGCGCGGCCGAGGAGGTGGGTGCCGCCGACGTCGGGGACGAAGCCGATGCCGGTCTCGGGCATGGCGACCCTGGAGCGTTCGGTGACGATCCGGACCGATCCGTGGGCGGAGACGCCGACGCCGCCGCCCATCACGATGCCGTCCATGAAGGCCACGTACGGCTTGGGGTAGCGGGCGATCCGGGCGTTGAGCCGGTACTCGTCGCGCCAGAAGGCGGGCGTGGCGGTGCAGCCGGCGCGGGCGTCGTCGTGGATGGCCCGGATGTCCCCGCCGGCGCACAGTCCGCGCTCCCCCGCGCCCCGGATGACGACGGTCTCGACGGCGGGGTCGTGCTCCCAGGCGGTCAGGGCCTCGTCGAGGGCGCGGACCATGGCGTGGGTGAGGGCGTTGATCGCGCGGGGCCGGTTGAGGGTGAGGAAGCCTGCGCGGCCCTCGGTGTGCACGAGCACGTCCGGCTCACGGGGGTCGGCGGTGCCGTGGGACATGGTGTCGCTGCTTCCTGCCGGTGACGGGCGGTGGGCGATCGGCCCCGCCGGGTGGCCGGTACGCCGCCGGGCGAAACGATCTTCCACCCACCGTAACGGCCCGCCCGGCCCGCGCACAGGGCCTCTCGGCCTCTCCCGTTTCCCCTGCCGGTCACCGTGGGGGCAGCATGGAAGGAGGCGCCCCATGGAAAGGGCGGGAAGGAGCGCACCGTGACGCGAGGCGCTGACCGGTCCGCCGGCGGCCCCAAGGAGCGGCCCACGGGGCTGCGGAGCGTAGCCGGACAGGTCTTCGCCCTGCAGGCGCTCATCGCGCTGCTGATCATCGCGGCGGCCGCGCTGGCGCTCGTCCTGCAGGGCCGGTACGACAGCGAGCGCGAGGCCCGCAACCGCTCGCTGGCCGTCGCCGAGGCGTTCGCGCAAGCGCCGGGGCTCGCCGAGGCACTCCACTCCCCCGATCCCACGGCGGTGCTGCAGCCCCGCGCGGAGGCGGCCCGGCGCGGCTCCGGCGTCGACTTCGTCGCGGTGCTGGCCCCGGACGGGGCCCGGTACACCGACTCCGATCCCAGCCTCATCGGGCAGCAGGCGCAGGGGGACATCTCGCGGGCCCGGGGCGGGGAGTCGTTCACGGAGGTCTTCCACGGGGCACCGCACGACGCGGTGCGGGCGGTGGTGCCGGTGCGCGCCGCCGACGGGACCGTGGTCGGCATGGTGACCAGCGGCGTCGAGGTGGAGACGGTCGGGAACGCCGTACAGGGCAGGCTGCCGGTGCTGCTGGGCGCCGCGGCGGGCGGTCTGGCGATCGCGGTGGGCGGCGCCGGTCTGGTGAGCGCCCGGCTGCGGCGCCAGACGCACGGTCTCGGCCCGGCCGAGATGACCCGGCTCAAGGAGCACCACGAGGCGGTGCTGCACTCGGTGAAGGAGGGTGTGGTGATCGTCGGGGCGGACGGGCGGCTGCTGCTCGCCAACGACGAGGCCCGGCGGCTCCTCAAGCTGCCCGAGGACGCGGAGCGGCGCCCGGTCACGGAGCTCGGTCTCGAAGCCCGTACGGCGGCGCTGCTGCTGTCGGGGGAGGCGGTGACGGACGAGGTGCACCCGGCCGGCGACCGGCTGCTCGCGGTGAACATCCGCCCGACCGGGTACGGCGCGGCCGACGGCGGCTGCGTCATGACGATGCGCGACACGACCGAGCTGGCCGCGCTGACCGGCCGGGCCGAGGTCGCGCGGGGCCGGCTGCGGCTGCTGTACGAGGCGGGCACGCGGATCGGCACGACGCTGGACGTGGTGCGGACGGCGGAGGAGCTGTCGGAGGTGGCGGTGCCGCGGTTCGCCGACTACGTGACGGTGGAGCTGCTGGACCCGGTGGTGCGGGGCGAGGAGCCCTCGGGGGCGTTCACCGAGATGCGGCGGACCGCGCTCGCCGGGATCCGCGCCGAGTCGCCGCTCCAGCCGGTGGGCGACCTGATCCGCTTCGTGGTGCCGAGCACGCCGATGGCGTCCGCCCTGGACGAGGGGCGTGCGGTGCTCCAGGCGGACCTGGCGGCGGCGCAGGGCTGGCGGGAGCAGGACCCGGAGGGTGCGGCGCAGGCGCTGGCGTACGGGCTGCACTCGCTGCTCACCGTGCCGCTGCTGGCGCGCGGGGTGGTGCTGGGGATGGCGAACTTCTGGCGTGCCACGGACACCCCGGAGCCCTTCGGCGAGGAGGACCTGTCGTTCGCGGAGGAGCTGGCGGCGCGGGCGGCGCTCGCGATCGACAACGCGCGCCGGTTCACGCGGGAGCACACGATGGCGGTGGCGCTCCAGCGGAGCCTGCTGCCGCGGGTGCTGCCCGATCAGAGCGCGGTGACGGTCGCCCACCGCTATCTGCCGGCGACCGCCGGGGTGGGCGGCGACTGGTTCGACGTGATCCCGCTGCCGGGGGCGCGGGTGGCGCTGGTGGTGGGGGACGTGGTGGGGCACGGGGTGCACGCGGCGGCGACGATGGGGCGGCTGCGGACGGCGGTGGCCAACTTCTCGACGCTCGACCTGCCGCCGGAGGAGCTGCTGGGGCATCTGGACGAGCTGATCGACCGGCTCGGGGAGGAGAACGAGTCGGGGCCGGAGGACGGCCGGGAGCCGGACGGGGAGGGCACGGCGGAGGGCAGCACGGGCGCCACCTGTCTGTACGTGATCTACGACCCGACCACCGGTGCCTGCACGATGTCCAGCGCCGGGCATCCGGGGCCCGCGCTGGTCCGGCCGGACGGCAGTGTGGAGTTCCCCGCGCTGCCGGCCGGGCTGCCGCTGGGTCTGGGGCTCGGCGAGCGTCCGTTCGAGTCGGCGCGGCTGCGGCTCGAACCGGGCAGCAAGCTGGTGATGTTCACGGACGGGCTCCTGGAGGACCGCGCGCGGGACTTCGACACCGGTCTCACGCTGCTGCGGAAGACGCTGTCGCGGCCGGACCGCTCGCCGGAGCAGACCTGCGCGGACGTGCTCGCGGCGATGCTGTTCCCGGTGCCGACGGACGACATCGCGCTGCTCGTGGCGAGCGCGCGGCGGATCCCGGCGGACCGGATCGCCGAGTGGGAGGTGTCGGGCGATCCGTCGGCGGTGGCCCCGGTCCGCAACCAGGCGGCGGCGCGGCTCGCCGCGTGGGGGCTGGAGGAGGTCGGGTTCACGGCGGAGCTGGTCCTCAGCGAGCTGATCACCAACGCGATCCGGTACGGCAAGCCGCCGGTCCGGGTGCGGCTGGTGTACGACCGGGCGCTGATCTGCGAGGTGTCCGACGGGAGCAGCACCTCGCCGCACCTGCGGCACGCGACGGACACGGACGAGGGCGGCCGGGGCCTGTTCCTGGTGGCCCAGTTCGCGCAGCGGTGGGGCACCCGTTACGCGCGCCGGGGCAAGACCATCTGGGCCGAGCTGCCGATCGCCCCGGACCAGCCCGGCAGCGAGGTCGTGGCCCCGCTGTTCGATCCGGACGCCCTGGAGGACCTGGCCTGGTGAGGGCGGGGTACGGTCGGCCCGACCCCGCCCTCTGGAGGAACGCGTGACCGGCCCCTTCGCCACCGGAACCCTGCACCACGTCGAGCTCTGGGTGCCCGACATCGGCCGTGCCGCCGCCTCGTTCGGACCGTTGCTCGGTGCCCTCGGCTACGTGCCGTTCCAGAGCTGGGAGGGGGGCCGCAGCTGGCGGCTGGGTCCCACGTACCTCGTCGTGGAGCAGTCGCCGGCGCTCAGCGCGGACGCGCACGACCGGCTGCGGCCGGGGCTGAACCATCTGGCGTTCCATGTGGCGACGCGGGCGGAGTTCGACCGGCTCGTCGAGGAGGCGGTCCGGGGCGGCTGGCGGCTGCTGTTCCCCGACCGGCATCCGCATGCCGGCGGGGAACAGACCTGTGCGGCCTATCTGGAGGACGCGGACGGGTTCGAGGTGGAGCTCGTCGTCACGGAGCCCTGACCCGCCGCCCGCCGGGTCAGCCGAGTCCGGTGCGCAGGGCGGTCATCAGGGTGCCGTCGGGGGTGTCGCCCGACATCTCCCAGATGAAGACCCCGAGCAGGCCCTTGGATTTCAGGTAGGCCGTCTTGCGTCCGATGGACCAGGCGTCGTCGAAGCTCCACCACTGGCCGCCGGGGCCGGTGTAGCCGTAGGTGGCGCCGGACTGTTCGTCGTGTCGGACGGTGAGTCCGGGGACCGAGGCGAGCAGGTTGGCGTAGCCGCGTACGCCGGCCTCCTCGGCGAACTGTCCGGGGGCGGCCCCGGTCGCGCTCTGCCATTCGCCGGCGGCGCCGCCTTCGGTGACGCCCTGCCAGCCGCGGCCGTAGAAGGGGATCCCGATGGTGAGCTTGCGGGGGTTGAACCCGGCGGCGAGGTAGGGCTTGATCGCCTCGTCGACGCTGAAGTGGAAGCCGTAGGGGTCCTGGGCGTCGGTGTACAGGTTGGCCTGGTGTCCGGTGCGGTTCGGCTCCCAGGAGTTGTCGCTGCCGGCGCCGTGGAAGTCGTAGCCCTGGACCATGGCGTAGTCGAGGTCGGTGGCGGCCGTGGTGAGGTCCCAGCCCTGCCCGATCTTGACCGGGTCGGCGGGGGTGAAGGCGGTCAGCAGGCGGTGTTCTCCGCCGAGTTCGTCGAGCTGCTTGCGGAACTCGGCGACGAGGGCGGCGTTGTTCGCCTTGTCCTGCGGCCCGTAGTGGTTGCCGGGGTGCCCGTCGGGCGAGCCGGGCCATTCCCAGTCGAGGTCGATGCCGTCGAAGACGCCCGCGGCCACGCCTTCGCCGCCCGCGCCGTTGTAGAGGGGCAGATTGCCCTTGATCCACACGTCGAGGCAGGAGCGGACGAACTTCTGCCGGGACGCCTCGGTGGCGGCGACGTCGGAGAAGTACTTGGAGTAGGTCCAGCCGCCGAGGGAGACGACCACCTTCAGCTTCGGGTACTTGGCCTTGAGCTTCTTCAGCTGGTTGAAGTTGCCGCGCAGCTTGCCCCAGCCGTCGTCGGCGACCCCGTCGACGGACTGGGCGGCGCTGAAGGGACGGGCGTAGTCGGCGTCGGCGTCGCCCGCGCCGGTGCCCTGGTCGGGGTCCTGGGGGTTGGAGCCGACGCCCTTGGTGACTCCGGCGAGGCAGGTGAGGTTGACGGGGTCGATGTTCTCGAAGGAGTAGTTGATGACGTCGAGGGAGGCGGCGGCGCCGGAGGTGTCGAGGTTCTTCACGAAGTACTGGCGCCCGTAGATGCCCCACTGGGCGAAGTAGCCGACCTTGAGGTGGCGGCCCTGGGCGAGGTCTGCGGTGGTGACGGTGAGGGCGTTCGACGGCGGGGAGGCGTTGTCGGCGGCGTCGCGGGCGCGGACGGTGAAGGTGTACGGGTTGGCCGGGCCGAGGCCGCTGACGGTGGCCGTGGTGGCGGTGCCCGGGACCGTGCGGACCAGGGTGCCGCCGCGGTAGACGTCGTAGCCGACCACGCCCTTGTCGTCGGTGGACGCGTTCCAGGCGAGGCTCACGCCGGTGGCGGTGGTGGCGGTGGAGCGCAGCGCGCCGGGGGCGGTGGGCGGGTTGGGGTCGCTCGCCGGGTCGACGGTGGTGACGGTGAGGGGCGGGCTCTCGGGTCCGGTGTTGCCGCGGGTGTCCTTGGCGCGGACGGTGAAGGTGTACGCGGTGGCCGGGGTGAGGCCGGTGACGGTGGCGGAGGTGGAGGTCGCGGTGGCGACGACGGCGCCCTGGGAGAGGACCTCGTAGCCGGTGACGGTGTGGTCGCCGGGTGCGGCGGCCGACCAGTCGAGGCTCACGGTCCGTACGGTGACGGCGGTGGCGTGCGGGGGGCCGGGCGCGGTGGGCGGCACGTCGGGGCTGCCGTCGCACTTGCCGCCGTTGACGGTGCAGCCGGTGGGTGCGGTCTGCGGGCCGGTGGCGACGAACCAGTAGCTGTACGGCTCGGTGGAGCCGCCGGCCGCGACGGTGCCGTTGTAGTGGGCGTTGCGGACGGTGACGTGGCGGCCGGTGACGGTGGCCTCGCCGTTGTAGTGGGAACTGACGGCGACGCCCGCGGGCAGGTCGAACTCCAGGGTCCAGCCGTTCACGGGGGTGGTGGTGCCGTTGCGGATGACGAGGATGCCCCGCCACCAGCTGCCGTTGTTCTCCGAGGTGAAGCCGGCGGTGAGGGCGCCGGCGGCGTGCGCGGGGGCGGCGGCCGGGCCGGCGAGGGCGGCGATCGGGAGGAGGAGCGCGGCGAGCAGGACCAGGAGTCCTCTGCCGTGGTGCGGCCGTCTGCGGCGGCTTCTCCGGTCTGTTTCCATCGGGTCTCCCTGGACGCGTGTGAGGGGAACGGGAGCGCGTCGCGGGACCGTGTGGGGCGGCTCGGGTGCGGACTTGCGGTTGTGGGACCGCCGAACGGGAGCCAACGGCACCGTAGTTGGTACGGACCATCGCGTCAACGCGGTGCGGGACGCTTGACGTCGCCCAGTGGTCTACTCCACCGTGGAGGCGGGTCGGGGACAGTGCCGGTGTGGGCCGGCCCCGCCCCCGGCTCGGTACCGCCGTTCCACGCGGGACCGTGTCCGCACGGCCCGGCCGCCCCTGTCGCGGGGGCGGCCGGTTGCCGGACGACGCCCGTCAGATCTCCGCGGGCGCGGCGACGGCGCCGGCGTCCGGGATGTGCAGGACCGCGTCGAAGCCGTCGAGGGTCGCCCGGTCGAGCGGAAAGTAGCCCTTGGCGGGCTCGGCCCCGGTCCGCTCACGCCCGCCGCCCACCTCCGCGGCGCGGACGACCGACCCCCAGGCGCCGACGCGCTCCTGAAGGAAGCCCTCGTAGGTGTCCGGCTCGGGGTCCGGGAGCCCGAGGGCCCCGCTGCGGCCCACGCTCCCGGCGACGCACACGTACCGGTCCCCCAGGAGCGCCGCGACGATCCCGCCCGCGCAGGTCCAGGTGGCGTCGAGCTCCCCCGCGCTCCAGGCGCTCGGGGTGCGCCGCAGGTGCAGGTTGTGGGCGAAGACGAGCGTCGGGCCCCTGAGTTCCTCGGCGTCCCGGATCGCGAGGAGGTTCTCGGCCATCAGCGCGTCCCGGGTGGCGAGCAGGCGGGTGACGCGCGCGCCGCGGTCGCCGGGCTCGGCGCACTGCCGGTGGTAGCGCAGCAGCCCGATCGCGGCGGTGAGGTGCGTCCTGGCGCGCCGCCAGTCGGCGAGCGAGGTGGCCGCGATCAGTTCGGGCGCGCGCGAGTGGAGCGTGACGACCAGGTCGTCGGCGAGCGCCCGCGCCTTCTCGGCTCCGGGGGTCGCGCCGGGCGACCGGGTGGCGTCCAGGACGGCCTCCTGGCGGCTCCAGCGCTCGTCCTCGCCGAGCAGCCCGGCGAGGGTCCCGCCGAGGCCGGGCGTGAGGCCCAGGTGGTCGAGGACGTGCTCCAGGTACGTCCGGGGGCTGGGGGCGCTGTAGTTCTCGGTCGGGATGTCGAACCCGTGGAAGGCCAGCCGCTCGGCCGCCGGTCGCCCCGCGTTGTGTTCCCGCATCCAGGCGACGAGCTCGCGGTGGGACGCCAGGTCCCCGAAGCCGTGCGAGAAGCCCTCGGCCATTACGGAGTCGAGGCTGCCCGGTCCGCCCTGGACGTAGGCGTCGACACGGAGGGCGGCGACGCGGTCGGTCTCCAGGGCGACGGAGCGGAAGCCGCGGTCGACGAGCCGGGCGAGGAGGGCGTTGCGGACCCGGCCGAAGGCGGGTTCCTGGTGGGTCGGTTCACCGAACGCCAGCAGGGTGCAGGAAGGGGTGACGAGGTCAACGATGTCGTGGCTCATGAACCTCCACCGTATCCTTGAAAGCCCGGTGGAGACTTTCCGAGACCGACCCCCAGTACCACCCCGCGAACATGCCGTGAAGTCTCAAACCGAGGAGCATCGTGCGACCCACCGACCTGGCCCGCCGGCACGGCCTCTCGACCCAGGCGGTCCGCAACTACGAGGCCGACGGATGCCTCCCGCCCGCCGCGCGCACGCCCAGCGGCTACCGGGTCTACACCGAGGCGCACGCGGCGGCGCTGGACGCCTATCTCGCCCTGGTCCGGGCGTACGGGCACGCCACCGGCGGCCGGATCATGCGCGCGCTGCACGGGGGCGCGCTGGACGCCGCCCTGACCGCCGTCGACCGGGGCCACGCCCAGTCGCTCCGTGACCGGGAGACCCTCGACGCGGTGCGCGGCGCGGTGGAACACCTCCTGGAGCACCCGCCCGAGCGCCCCGGGGCCGCCGCCGGAGCCCGTACCGTCGGCGAGCTCGCGCACCGGCTCCGGATCACCCGGGCGACCCTGCGCAACTGGGAGGCGGCCGGCATCCTCACCCCCGCGCGGGACCCCGCCACCGGCCATCGCGCGTACGGGCCGCAGGACGTCCGGGACGCCGAGCTGGCGCACCTCCTGCGGCGCGGCGGCTATCCGCTGGACGGGATCGCGGAGGTGGTCCGGCAGATCCGCGCGGCGGGCGGTACCGAGGCGCTCGCCGCCACCCTGGCGGGCTGGGAGGAACGGCTCACGGCGCGGCGGCTCGCCATGCTGGACGCGGCCGGGCGCCTCGGCCGTTACCTGGAACTCCTTCCACTCCAGGCGTAGTACTGTCCCTGGAGTACAGGCAATGGTCGGACGGACAGGAGTGACGCCCGTGGCCCGCAGCAACCCCGAGCGCCGGGCGGCGCTCGTCGACGCCGCCATCGAGGTGCTCGCCCGGGAGGGGGCCAGGGGCCTCACCTTCCGCGCGGTGGACACCGAGGCGGCCGTGCCCCCCGGCACCGCGTCCAACTACTTCGCCAACCGCGACGACCTGCTCACCCAGGCCGGCGCGCGGGTCTACGAGCGGCTCCAGCCGGACGAGGCGACCATCGAGCGGCAGCGGACGGCGAGCCCCGACCTCGCCACGTACACCGTGCTCATGAAGGAGCTCGTCGGCCGGGTCAGCGGCTTCCGCACCGGCTATCTCGCCCTCCTGGAGCTGCGCCTGGAGGCGACCCGGCGCCCGGAGCTGCGCCAGGTGCTCACCGAGCGGGTCCGCGCCGACGTCGAGGCCAACGTGGCGTACCACACGGCCTCGGGGCTGCCCGGCGACGGCACCGCCGTCAAGCTGCTGATACTGGCCTTCAACTGGCTGATCGTCGAACAGCTCACGCTCCCCGACGTCTTCTCGGAGGAGGAGCGCGAGGCCCTGATCGCGGCGGCCGTGGACCGCATCGTCAGCGGCTCGGGCGGCTGATCCGCGCGGGCCGGGGCGCGCGCCCCGCCCGGGCTCACAGCCGTTCCGCGAACCAGGCCGCCGCCAGTTCGCCCACCCGCTCCAACGCCCCGGGCTCCTCGAAGAGATGCCCGGCGCCGGGCACGGTGACGAGCCGGTGCTCGCAGCGCAGGCGCCGCGCGGCCCGCTCGTTGAGGTCGAGGACCAGGGGGTCCGCGCCGCCGACGATCAGCAGCGTGGGTGCCGTCACCTCGGGCAGCCGCTCGTCCGCGAGGTCGGGGCGGCCGCCCCGGGAGACGACCGCCGCGACGCCGCTGTCCGGCTCGGAGGCGGCCCACAGGGCGGCCGCGGCGCCCGTACTGGCCCCGAAGTACCCGGTGCTCAGGGCACCGGCGCCGAACCGGCCGGTCAGCCAGTGACTCGCCTGGCGCAGCCGGTGGGCGAGCAGCGGCGTGTCGAAGACCTTGGCGCGGTCGGCCGCCTCGGTCTCGGTGAGCAGGTCGAACAGGAGCGTGCCGAGGCCCGCCCGGCCGAGGGTGTCGGCGACGGCCAGGTTGCGCGGGCTGTGCCGGCTGCTGCCGCTGCCGTGCGCGAACAGCACGATCCCGGTGGCCCGTTCGGGCAGGGCGAGCCGCCCGCCGACCAGGGTGCCGCCGAGCGGGATCCGCACCTCGACCGTCTCGGCGCGCCCGCCGCGCCGCTCCCGGCGGGTCAGCAGGCAGTCGACGACCTCCTCGTCCGTGGTCTGCGCGAAGTCGTCGTAGAACTGCCCGATCGCGTAGAACTGCTCGGGCTCGCGCACGCTGTACGTCTCGTCCGCCGCGCCCGCGACCCGCGCGGCCCAGTCGTGTGGGGCCACCGGCACGGCGAGCACGATCCGGACGGCGCCCCGGGCCCGTACCACCCGGCAGGCGGCGAGCGCGGTGGCGCCGGTGGCGAGGCCGTCGTCCACGACGACGGCGGTGCGGCCCCTCGGGTCGGCGGAGCCGCGGGCCGCACCGTAGCGCCTGGCGCGTTCCTCCAGGACGGCCCGTTCGCGGGTCTCGACCTCGGCGAGCGAGGCGGCGGAGACACCGGTGTCGGAGAGGACCCGGTCGTTGAGGACGCGGACGCCGTCCTCGCCGATCGCGCCCATGGCGAGCTCCGGCTGGTAGGGCACGCCGAGTTTCCGTACGAGGCAGATGTCGAGGGGCGCGTCGAGCGCGTCGGCGACCTGGGCGGCGACGGGCACTCCCCCGCGGGGCAGCCCGAGGACGACCAGGTCCTGCCCCTTGAGGCCGGTGAGCCGGGCGGCGAGCTGCCTGCCGGCGTCGGTGCGGTCGGTGAAGTACATGTCCTGCCCGCCTTCCTGGCCCGCGTCGCCGCGGAGGAACAGCCTGGTCAGAGCCCCACCCATACACCCAGGCTAGCCCTTTCGGCGTCATGCGTTCCGATGATCGTGATCGTCCCGGGGGCGGACGCGGCCCCGGCGGCGGGCGGCGAGGATGGACGGTCCGCGCCCGGATCCCGGGTGCGGACCGAACGACGGAGGGGACTTCTTTCCATGCGTTTACGCGTGACGCACCCGGCACGGACGACGGCCGTGGCCGCGACCGCCCTGCTGACCCTGTCCCTGGGGGTGCTCCCCGCCCAGGCGGCCGACACCACCGGAACCGCGCGGGCCACGGCGACGGCCCGCCACACGCCCGCCCTGGACCGCGCGGCACTGCGCGCGTCGCTCGACGCCTTCCGCGACGCCGGGATGTACGGGGCGTTCACCTCGGTCCGTGACGGCGCGGAGCGGTGGCGGGGCGCCACGGGCGTCGCCGACACGGCCACCGGGCGCCCGATGGCCCCGGGCTTCGAGCACCGGATCGGCAGCATCAGCAAGAGCTTCACGTCCGTGGCGGTCCTCCAGCAGGTGGAGCGCGGCCGGATCGACCTGGACGCCCCCGTCGGCCGCTACCTCCCCGGTCTCGTCACCGGCGAGCGCGGCGCGAAGGTCACCGTGCGGATGCTGCTCAACCACACGAGCGGCATCGCCGACTACGTCCTGCCGGCCTTCCCCGGCATCCTGGAGGACCCGGGCGCCACGCTCGACCGCAACCGGCTGCGCCACATCGAGCCCGAGGAGCTGGCCCGGCTCGGTCTCGCCGCCCCGCCGGTGCAGGAGCGCGGCAGGTTCAGCTACTCCAACACCAACTACATCCTGGCCGGACTGATCCTGGAGAAGGCCACCGGGCAGGACGCCGAGGCGTACATCACCCGCCACGTGATCCGCCCGGCCGGCCTGCGCCACACCTACTACCCCTCCTCGCCGTCCCTCAAGGGCCCGCACGCGGGGATGTACGAGTCGTTCTTCGGCATGATCGACCCGCCGCGCGACTACAGCACGTACGACATGTCGTGGGCGAGCACGGCCGGCGCGATGGTGTCGACCACCGACGACCTCAACACCTTCTACCGCAAGCTCCTCGGCGGCAAGCTGCTCGGTCCGGCGGCGCTGCGGGAGATGAAGACGACGGTCCCGGGGTACGACACGGCACCGGGCGAGGAGGCCCTGATGCGCTACGGCCTCGGGATCTACACGCTCAAGATGCCGAGCGGCAACTGGTACTGGGGCCACGACGGCGCGGTGTTCGGCGCGGGCACCTGGTCGCTCGCCACCGAGGACGGCCGCCGCCAGGTCTCGCTCGCGTACAACCTGATGAAGTACCAGCGCTTCGACGAGCAGGGGCAGCAGCTGCCGGACCCGATCACCCCGGCGATGGCCGCCTACGTGGACGGCGCGCTGAGCGGCGCCCCGGCCCCGAAGGGGCTGCGGAGCGCCGCCCCGACGGCCGGGCAGCTGCCGCCGCTGGTGGACCGGTTCCCGCTGCGCTGACCGCCGGGTGACTAACGGCCCGCCCGGGCCGCGCGGCGGATCGTGGCGTCCACCAGGGCGAGCACGTCCGCCGCGGTACGGCCCGGGGCACGGTTCCAGGGGCCGATGAGCTCGGTCCAGCCGCGCGAGCGGAGCTCTTCGAGCATCCACGCCCCCGCCTCGTTCATGGTGGGGGCGCTGCCGTGGCCGAGCCGGTGGGCGGCGAGCATGGCGCCGCAGACACACCGCGCGCCACGGACGTCACGGAGCTTGTACGGGGTGTTCTGCCAGCCCCATGTGGTCAGGACGCGCCGGGCGTGGGCGAGATGGACCGAGGGCCGTACGTCGGGGCTGCCGATCCGACGCCAGACGTGCAGCCGGTCGGGGAGCATCGCGCCGAGCCGGCCCGGGAGCGCCCGTTCGGCGGGCGCGGCGGGCGGCAGCGCGTCGAGGGCGTCGGCGACGAGCCGGTCCACCGGGACGGACAACAGCCGCCGCCAGTCGCCGGCCTCCTCCCGTACCGGCGGGGTCTCGGGCCAGCGCGCCACGATCTCCCGCCAGGCGGCGGTGTCGAGCAGGGCGGCGGCCTCACGATCGAGGACGTCGAGGTCATCGAGAACATCAACAACACGGCCAGAACTGTCGACCTGCACAGCTCACCTCCACACACATTTATACCGACACTCACATAAATGTCGGCTTTGTGCATTCCTTCCTTGAATCCGCGCGGAGAAGATCTCCACACGACCCCCACAAGGGCATACGGTCGTGCACGAGTTCCCCGACAGCACGAAGGAGCACAAGCGCATGAAGATCGCCGTACTCGGCACCGGTGAGGTGGGCCGTCGGCTCGCGAGCAAGCTGGTCGCGCTCGGTCACCAGGTGACGCTCGGCTCCCGGTCCGCCGATCACGAGGGGGCGACGGCCTGGGCGGCGGAACACGACGCGGCGCACGGCACGTTCGCCGCGGCGGCGGGCGGCGCCGAGCTGGTCGTGAACGCGACCGGGGGCATGGTGGCGATGGCCGCCCTGGAGGCGGCGGGCGCGGAGAACCTGGCGGGCAAGGTCCTCGTCGACGTGTCGAACCCGCTGGACTTCTCGGAGGGCTTCCCGCCGAAGGTGGCCACCCCGGACGGTGCCAGCCTGGCCGAGCAGATCCAGCGCGCCTTCCCCGACGCGCGGGTGGTGAAGACCCTCAACACGATGACGAACACGGTGATGGTGGACCCGGCCCGGGTCCCCGGCGACCACGTCGTGTTCGTGTGCGGCGACGACCCGGCCGCCAAGGAGGCGGTCACCGACCTCCTGAGGTCCTTCGGCTGGCCGGACGCCCGGATCGTCGACCTCGGCGACCTGTCGGGCGCCCGGGGCACCGAACTGCTGCTGCCGCTGTGGCTGCGCCTGATGGGCACGCTGGGCACGGCGGACTTCAACTTCGGGATCCTGAAGGCCTGACGGCCCCGGATCAGGGCTTCAGCACGCCGCCGGTCGTCCCGGTCAGGTGCTCGGTGGTGAGGAGCTCGGCGAGCCGCTCGGGCGGGAGCAGCCCCTTCTCCAGGGTGAGCTCCGCGACCGAGCGGCCGGTGGCCAGCGCCTCCTGGGCGATCGCGGTGGCGGCGGTGTAGCCCAGGTGCGGGTTGAGGGCGGTCGCGAGCCCGATGGAGTTCTCGACACCGGCCCGCAGGGTCTCGACGTTGGCGGTGATGCCGGTGACACACCGCTCGGCGAGGGTCAGGCAGGCCGCCCGCAGCGAGGTCATGCTCTTGGACAGCGCGTGGAAGATGACCGGCTCGAAGGCGTTGAGCTGGAGCTGACCGCCCTCCGCCGCCATCGTGATGGTCATGTCGTTGCCGATCACCTCGAAGGCGACCTGGTTGACGACCTCGGGGATGACCGGGTTGACCTTGCCCGGCATGATGCTGGAACCGGCCTGCACGGCCGGCAGGTTGATCTCGCCGAACCCGGCGCGCGGCCCGGAGGACAGCAGCCGCAGGTCGTTGCAGGTCTTGGAGAGCTTCACCGCGATCCGCTTGAGCACCCCGGAGAGCTGCACGAACGCGCCGCAGTCCTGGGTGGCCTCGACCAGGTTGGCCGAGGTCACCAGGGGCAGCCCGGTCAGTTCGGCGAGGTGCCGCCGGGCGGTCTCCGCGTAGCCGGGAGCGGCGTTGAGGCCGGTGCCGATGGCGGTGGCGCCGAGGTTGATCTCGTGGATGAGCTCGATCGCCTCGGCCAGCCGCCCCCGGTCCTCCTCCAGCATCACGGCGTACGTGGAGAACTCCTGGCCCAGCGTCATGGGCACCGCGTCCTGGAGCTGGGTGCGCCCCATCTTGACCACGGAACCGAACTCGACGGCCTTCTCGGCGAAGGCGTCCTGGAGCACGGCCATGGCGACCAGCAGCTCACGGGCGGCACCGATGGCGGCGATGCGGATGGCCGTCGGATAGACGTCGTTGGTGGACTGCCCGAGGTTGACGTCCTCGTTGGGGTGCACGAACCCGTAGGCCCCCTTGGGGTGCCCGAGCAGCTCCAGAGCACGGTTGGCGACAACCTCGTTGGCGTTCATGTTGGTCGAGGTGCCGGCCCCGCCCTGGACGACGTCCACGACGAACTCCTCGTGCAGCGCGCCGCCCCGGATCTCACGGCAGGCGGCGACGATGGCGCCGGCCTTCTGAGCCGGGAGCAGCCCGAGCTCCTCGTTGGCGAGGGCGGCGGCCTCCTTGACGGCGGCGAGCGCGTCGATGAGCTGGGGGTAGACGGAGATCGGCACGCCGGTGATGGCGAAGTTCTCCCGGGCGCGCAGGGTGTGCACCCCCCAGTACGCGTCGGCGGGAACATCCCGGTCACCGAGCAGATCATGCTCACGACGAACGGACGACGGCACGGGATTCACGATGACGGAACCTTCTACGTTGAGGCGGAAGCAGGACGACGTGGCACCCGGCGACGGTGGGGAGGGGGCCGGTGCCGGAGCGGGGGTAGGGGGTGTCCGGACGTGGCGGCGCCCGTAACGAGCGAAGCGAAGTGAAGGTCGCAGTCCGGACACCCCCTACCCCCGCGGAGGCACCGG
>NZ_JBFBNW010000030.1:0-80736 GCF_040683955.1 Streptomyces sp. NPDC093111
GCTACTGGCAGCGTCGCTACGGTATCGCGGAGACGGACTACATCTTCCTCAACAATCGGTACCTCGAAGGCAAGCCGCTCGCGTACATCCGCAGCGTCACATCGCACGAACTGGGCCACGCGCTCGGCCTGTGCCACAAGCCGGGCCGGTACGACTCGATCATGTGGGAAGAGCACAACGAGGTGAAGAACTCGCCGACGTCCGTCGACCAGGCCAACTACCGCAGGTTGTGGGGCTGATGAAGCGAACGGTCATCCTCGTCGCCGCTGGGCTGGCGGTCGCCGCTGCCTCGGTCTCCGGCGCCATTGCCGTCCTCCAGAACGGGCCCAGCACGATCGACGCGATGTGCGTCGAACAGGACGAGACCGACCGCGACAAGGCCGGCCTCGTCGACCACGTCACAGTCGTCACCGTGGACCAGAATCCCAAGGTGAAACAGGAAGACCCCTCATCCGCCGCCTACCTGACCTCCCGAGTCCACGTCGAGGAAACCCTCAAAGGGACCGTGCCGACAGCCGCGACCGTCGAACAGGCCGTCAACGTGACCCCCACCGGCGCCTACCAGGCGGCCGCGCCACACCAACAGCCGCTGCTCCCCGGCCACCGGTACGTGATCGGTGTCCAGGACTGGCCCGGGTACGACGGCCAGATCTGGTTCGCCACCAACGCCGACGGCCTCCAACTCCAAAGCCAGCGGGCCCGCTGGCAAGACGCCGTCGCCCACCAGAACCCACCGCGCACCCACGAAGACTGCAAGGACTCCGAGACGTCACCCTAGTGACGCGTGCGCCGTGCATCCGGCGCCGGGCTTTGGCCGAGACCGCTGCTCAGGACTCCCTCCACGAGGACCCTCAGTTTGGGCTCTGTGGCGTCGGGCAGTGAGAATGGGGCCGTCAGCCCGTACCGCACTCAAGGAGCCGTCCGTGAACCCCGATTCGTACAGGGCGCTGTACGGCAACGGTCGCCCGGCGGCGTCGCCGTGCCGCGGGCAGACGGGCGTCGCGATCTTGGCAGGGGTGGTGTGGGCGGTCGTACTGGTCCTGCTGGGCGTGCCGGCGGCGATGGTCGTCATCACCGCGTTCGTCCGAGCGGCCAAGGACGAGCCGGTCGGCGGCCTGCTGCTGTGGAGCACGCTGACCGGAATCGTCACCCTCGGCATCCCGGTCGCCCTGACCTTCCTCCCCTCCGTCCGGCGCATGTCGGTACCCGCGCGCTTCCTCCTCGCCGGCAGCGTCGCGCTCCCCCTCGCGTGCGGGACTTTGGTGTGGGTCGCTACCTGGGGCGGTTGAGGCGCCGAGCGGCAGTGGACAGGGATCGGGCGTCCCTGCGGCTCCTGCGGCGAGCTCGTCACGGCTGGGCGTGCAGACTCTGCGTACTGAGATGCAAGGTGTCGGCAGAAGGCGTACCGCAGTCGGCAGACCCGCCGGCGCTGACAGCGGTCGACGACGAGACGCATCGCTTTCCTTCCCGGCATCCGTGCAGCTCAAAGCCCTCACACCTACGTGTAACGGCTTCGACAACTGGCACGCCCAGCCGTAACGCCCGCCGGGGGCTCAGACAACTGGCCATGACCAGCGGGACGCGCGCCACCTTCACGGAGGTCGGACACCTGCGTCGACCCGGCCAGCGGCGCCAGCGACGCACATGCCGGGCCCGGCGCAACGGCAGCCCCGAAGCCCAACAGCGGTCGGACAGCGGAACGGCAGCCGCGGGCGCAGCGCAACGCCCGGCCGCGACAGGGTATGGCAGCGGTGGGCAGCGGCCACCCGGCCACCGCGAGCAGCAGCAGAACGACGAGCAGGCGCCGGGACGCGGCGGCGGACCGGCGGCACAGCAGCGGGGGCGAACGGGTAGGCGGACCCTGCCCGTTCGCCCGGCGGACCGGGGCGAGGCGGCCCGTCGCCCGGGCCGCCACCTCGACATCCACACGCCCGGACTCACAGGTAGGCCCCTCGCCCGTTCTGTGGTGAGCGCCATTCACTACAGGTCGGGCTGGGCCACCTTGGAGGAGGTCAGGGGCTGATGAGGGAGAACTGCTTGTTCTCCGGTTCGTCCCTGGAGTTGGTGGTGACGATCAGGAGCGTGTCGGCGCGGTTGGCGCACTCGCTGGTTGCTCCGGGGTGGACGTAGATCTGGCCGGGGTAGCCGCCGGTGGTCAGTGTTGCGATCGGGATGATCTCGTTGACGTTCAGGCCGACGGGGTCGAGCCTCACGCAGAAGCGCCCGGCGTAAGGGCTGGTCACCGAGCTGATGCCCTTGGAGCGCACGATGCTCGTGTCGGCGTTGATGATCGCTGCCGCCTGCGTGTGCCCGGCGTTCGCCCCTCCGGGCGCCGCGGCCACAGCCACGCCGCCCACAGTCGCCGCCACGCACAGTCCGGCGCTGGCCAAGGCGATGATTCGGGACCTCTTGCTCTGGAACATGCGGCTCTTCAACGACATGTCGGCTCCTTCCCACGATCGCCCCCGCCCCGAAGGGCAGCGGTTTGACTCACGGTAGGGAACCCCTCGTGCACGCCGCCGGTTCTGAGGGCCAAACCACCAGTTCAGAGGGCGTGGGAAGCTCTCCCGGCCAGCCCCTTGCTCCTCAATACGCCCCCAACTGGCAGGGCTACGTACTCGGTGGACAACACGCGCATGGTGGTGATGCAGCCCCGACGCTTGAAGGCGACGGCGATGACGACGGCGACCGGGCCGATCGGGGTGATCCGGCCGAGGCGGCGCCGAGGCGGGGGAGCACTGACGGCCGGCACCAAGGCGGTACCGGCCGGTGCCAGCAGAGTTGATGGACTGCCGATCAGCGGCTACTGGGTGCCTCTGGCGGGGAATGGGGCACCGCCGGCGCCAGCGCCGGCACGGCCGCCGTGCGGGGAGCTCGTTCCGGTCAGCAGAGCGAGTCGACCGAGCTCATCATGCCGTCGTGGGCGGGGTCCAGGCTGCCCTTGAACCACCCGGGCATGGGGCCCAGATAGCCGCTCTGGTTGGCGTTCTTGAAGATGTTGACGGTGACCGAGGTGCGGTTCCAGGCCGAGGTGGCGAGGTCGTTGAACCAGGTCGGCACGTTGTGCCGACCGCAGCCGGGCACGGTCCAGCGGTAGCCGACGCCGTCGAACTCGCTGAAGAAGCAGGTGCCACCGGCGCAGTCGTTGTACGCCTGGGCGCCGAAGTCGCCTCCTTCGTACTTGTACACGTTGTCGGTCCCCGGCACGAGGGTGACTGTGGTCTGCGGGGTGGGCGCGGCTTCGGCGGTTCCTGCGATGCCAAGGCCCAGGGCGGCCACGAGGGCGGTGGCGGTGGCAACACCGCGAAGGGTCACGTTCAACGGACTTCCTCTCCACAAGCTGGGTGCCCGGGCTGCGCCGGCCGTGGGCCGGGAGCGAGCGGACTCGCCCCCGAGCCCGGTGGCCGTTCGCCAACCGGGCGGGCAGAGTCCATCGTGTGGCCGGGGCGACCGGTCGGCTTGTGCGGGCGTGCACGGTAGCTAGTGGTTCCGCGCGCTCCCGTGGAGACGGGCCGCCTCGGCACGGAAGTCGCCCGGACTCATCCCGTACGCGGCTTTGAAGGCCCGGCTGAACTCGGCGGGCAGGAGCAGCCCCCAGCGGGCTGCGAGCGCGGCGATCGGGAGGTCGCGCAGCCGGGGGTCGGCGAGGTCGTCGTGGCATTTCTCCAGCCGCAGGCGCCGGATGGTCGCCGCGACCGTTGTGGGCTCGTGCCGGAACAGGGTGTGGAGGGTCCGGAGCGAGATGTGGTGGTGGGCCGCGATGGAAGCCGGCCGCAGGTCGGGGTCCGCGAGATGGGAGCTGATGAAGCCGACGATGCGGGCGCGGAGCTCCGCCGTGCGGGACTCAGGGGGCGCGAGTTCCTGCCTTCCGAGTACCTCGGCGGCGAAGCAGGTGGCGAGGGCGGCGGTGACGGTGCCCAGCCGGTGGGCCTCGGCCGGGCCGAGACGAGCGGCCTGCGTGACCAGGGTGTCCACATGCCGACTGAGCAGGACACCACTCACCGCGTCGTGTGGCAGCCGCCGGGCCAGGAGCCGGTCGGTCTGCGCCGTGGGCAGGGAGAGGGAACTCCTCGGGATGCGAAGGATGGTGATCTCGACCGTGGCGTCCCCGGTCCGTATGTCCGCCTCCAAAGGGTGCGAGGTGTCGAAGAGGACCATGTCGCCGGCGGGGATGAACCCGTCGTTGCGGAGCTGGGTGCACCCCACGGTTCCGCGCCGCACCCATCCCAGCTGATACATCTCGGGGTCGGCCTGCCGGATGTGCCGCGCGGTGCGGGCCGCACTCAACGGCGGGAACGTGAAGTGCGCTACCTGCACAACACCGAGCTGTAGCGCGGACACCTCCGAACGGAAGTCCTCGGTGTGCGGGGTGGAGAGCCTGATGGGAAAGATGTACTGCTGGACCTGGTCGGAGTACCAAGCGAAGCGGTCACTCGCCTGCACGGTGTTACTCGACAGCGCCACCAGCGGCCCACCGCCGCGACTCTGGTTGAGAGATGAGCCTGACAGCACTACAGGGCGATCGACGGACACCCGCACATCGTGGGGAACACACGTGAGCGCGGGACAGGACCTTTCCGGACAACACCGGAGGCCCGGGCCGTGGCGCGCCGCGTGGACATCAGCCAGCGGAAGCTCGGCGGACCGACGGCAGCGCTCGTCCTGCCCGGCTCGGGCGCGGGTCACCGCCACCCTCCGCTCCTCCGCAGCCCCGGGTGCCGAGTGGTATCGATGCAGGTCGCTGCCGCCCCCTGCGTATAGGCGCTGACGGTGAGGATCGCGAGCCAGCCATGTGGGCCCTTGGCCGGCGGGCGAGCCGGGGAGCGGCGAGTGCTCCGGTGAGACCGCCGAGGCTGATGGTCCCATGATCATGCCGAGGCCCGTCGCGCCCACCTTCCCGTTGGTCAGGAGGTGGTACGGCGTACGGCATGAGGGTGGCGGTCAGCCGGGTTACGGAACGATGGCCCGCTGGTACGCGCCGCGGCCCATCACGGCCGCCAACAGCCGGGTGTCCGGCGCGAACGTCCAGGCGGTCAACGTGTTGTCGCCCGCCTCACGCGCCGTCAGCACGGCGACGTCCTCTGTCAGGGCTCTGTCCGGCTGGTGGGCCGGCAAGGCCGTGGCCCTCCCGTACAACGGAGGGGCCACGGCCGGAGGGCTGGTCAGGGGGTGGTGAGGCCGAACCAGTACTCGAAGGTGTCGAGGAGTGCGTTGAGGGTGTTGAGGGGGCCGATGGTGCCGCTGGTGACGGTGAGGGAGCCGTCGGCGAGGAGTTCCTCGGGGGTGGCGGCGGCGATGGCGATCCGGTTGAGGCCGTCTCGGGTGATGTCGTAGACGGCGTCGGTGGTGGCGGGTTCGAGGGTGCCGGGGTACTGGACGAGGACGCCGTTGCGTACGCGCAGGGTGTAGGTGGTGGGGTCGTCCGGGATGCCGTCGGTGACGGTCAGGCCGATGGTGAGGGGCTGTTCGGCCGCGTTCGGTCCGTTGAGCCGGATGCCGAGGTAGTCGAAGAGCATGTCCAGCGGCATCGCGGCGAGGACCGGCGGGGTGATGATCTGCGGCGAGGGCAGGGTGACGGGGCTGTCGGCCGGCCGGACGCGCAGTTCGTTCGCGGCGGCCAGGTAGAAGTTGCGCCAGGGGCCGCTCTCGGCCTGGTAGCCGAGCTGTTCCAGGATGTCGGCCTGGAGGCCGCGGGCGCCGGTGTTCGTGGGGTCGGCGAAGACCACGTGGGTGAGGAGCTCGGCGGCGAACCGGTAGTCCTGCGCGGTCTTGGCGTCGTCGAAGACCGTCCGGGCGATGTCCACGACCTTGTCCGCGCCGCCGAAGGCGTCGACGTACCGGGCTCCGGCCTCCTCGGGCGGCAGGGTGTGCAGATGGGCGGCGTTGCCGTCGTACCAGCCGAGGTAGCGCTGGTAGACCGCCTTGGAGTCGTGGTTGACGGTGCCGTAGTAGCCCCGGTTGAACCACTGCCCGGCCAGCGACTGAGGTACGGCGCTGTCGAGATCCTCGCCGATCTCCGTCATCGTCCGGCCGTGGTTGGCCAGCCGGAGCGACTGGTCGTGCAGGTACCGGTACAGGTCGGCCTGCGAGGTGAGGAAGGAGCGGACCGTCTCCGGCGCGTCCTCGCTGTTCCAGCGAGGCCAGAAGTGCGAGGCGAACAGGGAGTCGGAGCGGTCGGCGTACCAGTCGGCGGACTGGATCAGGAACTCCGACCACGCCTTGGCGTCGCGGACCTGGGCGCCGCGCAGGCTGTAGAGGTTGTGGAGGGTGGGGGTGGCGTTCTCCGCCATGCACAGGGAGCGGATGTCGGGGAGGTAGAAGTTCAGCTCGGCCGGGGCCTCGGTGCCGGGGGTGAGCTGGAACTCGACGTTCACCGGCCCGAAGGCGTGGACGACGCCGGGGGCGGCGAGGTCCGAGGTGACCGTGAAGGTCGGGGCGAGCAGACCCGAGGTGCCCAGGGAGGTGGCCTTTCCCAGACCCGCGTCCACCTGCCCCTGCGCGGAACGCCCCAGCAGCGAGCCGTACATGAACTGGGCGCGGCGCTGCATGGCGTTGCCCGCGTAGACGTTCTCGCTGACGGCGTGTTCCAGGAAGCCGTCGGGGGCGATGATCTCGACGCCGTCGGGCAGGGCCCGGTCCTCCCACAGGCCGAGCACGCCGCCGTAGTGGTCGACGTGGGAGTGGGTGAAGATCACCGCGCGGATGACCCGGTCGTCGCCCCGCTGCTCCCGGTAGAGCGCGAGCGCGGCGGCGGCGGTCTCCTCGCTGATGAGGGGGTCGACGACGACGATCTCCCGGGAGGTGCCGGTGGGGTCCTCCAGGAAGGTGATGTTGGACAGGTCCATGCCCCGGACCTGGTAGACGGCGTTCTCGACGACCTCGAACAGGCCCACGTTCATGTTCAGCAGGGCGTTGCGCCACAGGCTCGGGTTGACGGTGTCCGGGGCCTGCCCGGTCAGGAACTGGAACGGCTCCAGGGACCAGGCGGGCACCGGGCCGCCGTCGGTCTTCTCGACGGTGAAGTCGGCCGGGAGCGCGGCGACCAGCCCCCGGGCGGCGAACGCGGCCTCCGCGTCCGTGCTCGGGTCGGGAACGACGACGGCCGCGTTCAGGTCCCTCGTCAGCGGGGTGGCGGGCTGGGTCTGGTCACGATCGGGGAGAGCCACGAGTGTTCTCTGCCTTTCGTCGGCTGGACTGAAGGACCGACACGACGCATCAGGACACGCCGAAGGGGCGCCCTCGGGACCGGCAGGGGACATTCCCGCCGCCCGGACACGATGCGTAGCGATCCGCATCCGCACAGTACGGCCGTGGAGATGTCGGTCCCCAGCCTCGTTCCGGACAACCCGTCCGCGAATCAAGCCGGGCGTCGTGCGGACCCGGTGCCCTCCCGCGCCCGCGCCCTCAGGAGTGAAGACGGTCCGTGCCCTGGCGGAACAACCCGAGCCGACCGGACGCCGCCGACGACAACGAGCGCCGGCCGAGCGGCCCGAGACCGCCGTACGCTCGCCGCCCACCGCGAGACCGCCCGCCCCGCCCCGCCAGGAGGACCCGGCCCTGGCAGCCACCGGGCGGGCCCGCTCGTCGTCGTCCGCAGGGGTGAATCGGGTCCGGGCTCGCGGCAGTACGGGGACAGAGGGCGTGGATGAGCGGCGGCCAGACGCCCCGGCATCGGCCCGGTTCAGGTCGCGCACGGGAACGGCCAGAATGCGAAGCGGAAGCGGAGGCCGGTCCGTGGCGTGACGGGCGCGAGACGATGGGCCTCGGGGTTCACCCCCGCTCGCGCGGAGAGGGCCGACGCGCCATTTCCAGGCCGCCGGAGCCGGCGGACACGACAGGAGCCGAGGACGCCACGCCGCCTGGCCGCCCGCAGCAGCGTGCTCGCCCGGTGGGAGACTGTCCTCGCCGCGGTGCCCCCGAACGCGTCGGCCATGTCCGGGCTGCGGCGTTCGACGCCGAGTCCGGCCGACTGGAGTCGTCCTCGACGCTCCCGCGTACGGCACGAAGACCCGCTGGATCGCACTGAGGCTCCTCACGGCTGCCAACGGCAAGGTGCCTGGCGCGAACGTCCGAGCGATCAACCTGCTGGCGCCCTCCGTCCTCCGTCCATCGTGCCCGCAGAGTCCGGCTTGCACGATGCATCTGACTGTCAAGGGTGCCCCCGGTGGTCCGGTCATTGCCTTGGGGAAGCGTTCGGTGTCGCTTGAATGCCGTCAGTTGGGTGGCGGAGACCGATCACATCTTCTCTCTCAGCGGTCTGGCGGGTTGACGAAACTATTGGTCTGCCGGAGCCCTCGGTGTACCCCTTCGAGCCAGCAACGCCCGCCAATCGGTGAAGGGTTCGATCAAAGCGGCGGACCGGATCCCTCCGGCAGATAATTTGCAGGGCAACGATCGTGACGCCACCAGCACGTCGGTGGGATTCAGCGGGTGCACGACCAATGGTGGGAACGGGTTCGAGGCCGCCGGCGTCGTGCTCTGGAAGGACGTCTTCGGCCCCGACCAGAGCGCAGGCTTCAAGACCAACTACTGCAATCGCGTCTACTGGGGCGACAAGTCTGCGGGAGACTACTACTTCGAGCTCGACGGCTTCACCAGCGGCAGCTACCTGTGGGTGAGCTCGGTGGGCATCACGTACTGAGTAGGCCGCCCGACTTCGGTGCTCCGCAGAAGGCCTGCGGAGCACCGCCCATGGAACTACGGAATAGCTGCTCGCCACGAGGCAGCGGAATGCGCGACATGTCTCTCATATTTCAAGGTCTCTCATTCCGGTATGGAAGGGGAACCCCCGTCTTCTCTGACTTCTCCCTGAATCTTGAGAGCCTGTCAACAGTGCTCTTAGGGCCGAACGGAGCGGGGAAGTCCACGTTGATGGCGCTGGCCGCTTCCCATCTGAGGCCATCCGCAGGTCGTGTGGCCTGGAGAAATGTAGAGGCGTCGCACCGGCGCGAGCGGGCACGGTATCGGCAGGCGGTTGCGTGGATTCCGCAGCAGATCACTCCGGTGCCCGGCCTCACGGTCCGGGAGCAGATCGCGTACGCGGGTTGGCTGAAGGGGCTCTCGAGGTCCGAGGCGTGGGAGGCGTCCGGTCAGGCAGTAGCGCGGGTCGGTCTACGAGAGCTGGCGAGCCGCAAGAGCCATGAGGTGTCCGGAGGGCAGCTGCGCCGCATGGGAATTGCCGGGGCGCTTACCCATCGGAGCGAGGTCATCCTGATGGATGAACCGACCGCCGGCCTCGACCCCACCCAGCGTGGCATGTTCCGGGACCTGGTCGCCGAGCTCAGCCGTTCCGTCCACGTCATCGTATCGACGCACCAGACCGAGGACCTCGCCGACCTGTACCAGGAAGTGGTCGTTCTTGACCGCGGAGCCGTGTGTTTCCAGGGCAGCACAGGCGACTTCCACGCCTTGGCCGGCCCGGCCCCTTCGCTCCGCGAGCGTGCCGAAGCCGCCTACACCAGGCTCGTCACCAGGGAGGCGTGACGATGCGTCTGCGTACCGTCGTACGGTCCTCCTCCGCCACCGCCCTATTGCCGTTGCTGGTCGGGTTCGTCCTGCTCGCCCTGGGCGACGACCTCACCGCCTGGGTCACACCCCACTACTGGACCTCGGCCACGGGCAGCGCCGCGTTCGCTCTTCCCTTCATCGCGGCGGCATGTGCGGGTTCGGCCGCATGGGAGGCGGCCCGACTCGCCAAGGGCCGCGTCTTTGAGCAGGCGCCCGTCCGAGGACCGCTGGCCATCACCGTCATGGTTCTCCTGCCCGTCCTCACCACCGGCCTCATCGCCCTCCTGGCAGCCCTGGCCATGGCAGCCATCGCCGCCGACGTGCCCTTCGGAATACCCCACCTGGGGATCCTTGCCGTCGCTGCAGCCGTACTCCTCGCCAACACCCTCGTCGGCAGTGTCATCGGGCGGATCATGCCCGGTGTTCTCGCGGCACCTCTGGCCCTCATCGGCAGCTTCTTCGCCAACGCCTACCCAGCCTCCTGGAACGTCTTCTGGCTACGGCACCTCGTCGGCGGAGGTCTCAACAGCTGCTGCTCCGTTGATACGTCTGTCGACGACAAAGCACTCCTCGGAACGGTCATCTTCACCAGCGGTGTATCCGTGGCGGCCTTGGTACTCGTCCGCCTCCGAGGCAGAGCCATACCGTTGGCCGCCGCAGCCACATGCGTCGCCGGCAGCTTGAGCCTGGCCTGGCTCTTCGTCCGCGATCTCGGCCCCGAACCGACCTCACCCCGCACGGTGAGCGCACTAGTCTGCGAAACCACCGGCCGGTATCGCATCTGTCTCTGGCCAGAGGTCGACAACCCCTCACGCGTCCGCCAGGACACCCGCACAGCGGCAGAGAACCTGGAGCGCGCCGGGATCCTCGTGCCTAGGACGCTCACCATGGCAGCACACCCTGAGCCCGGCGCGACCAAGCTAGGCATCACCCCGACCGCCCAGCCTGAGGACATCCCTGGCGGCATCGCATCAGGTCTCCTGCCACAACCACCTGCCTGCGCGCTTGAGGGCCGCCCCTACCCCGCCGGCGAGGCCACCGTCGCGATCGAAGGGTGGCTGCAGGTCAGCGCCGGCGCTCCAGAAGGCACCGTAGAAGCACGTCTCGACCCGCAGACTGCCCGCCTGCTGAAGCAACTACGCGAGGTGCCGCCCAAGCAACAGCTGGCCTGGTATGAGAACAACCGACAGGCCATGAGTGCCTGCGGACCGAAACCCCAGCTGAGCACCGCAGGGGGCCGTCCGTGATCTGGTGGTGCAAATCCCGCGCGCTGGCCCTCGTAGCAGCTGCCACCCTCGGTACGATCCTGGTGGGCCTCGGCATCGGCGAGATCGAGCTGCCCGTCCCCGTCCTGACCGGACAGTCCGGCCACTTTCTGCTCGCGCATCTGATGACGCTCATCCCAGCGGTGACACTTCTTTACGGCCTTGGCCGCGGCGACGAACGAAGCGCCAGCATGGCTGTACGCCAGATTCGTTCATGGGATGCGGCAATGGGCCTGGCCGCGGCCGGCACAGGAGCGCTTGTAGCAATCATCTGCCATCTCACGCTGAACTCGGACTTGGCCCTTGTCCTCGGCCGAAACCAGGCCGGATACATCGGCCTTGCTCTGCTTCTGTTCCCACTCCTGGGCCACCAGCTAGCCGCAGCCGCGCTCGCGGCACTCCCTCTCGTGCTCGCCGCAGCCGGCTGGCGACCGAACGGGACCCCAGAGATCTGGGCATGGCTCCTCCACGATGCGGGGTCAGCACCAGCGGTCCTTGTCACCGGGGGCCTCCTCGGGCTGGGCTCGCTCGTCTCAATGCTCTGGACGCATCCACCGTTCCGCATCGGTGCAGCATCCTGACCGACGAGGGTGCACTTCCCCGGTCCTGACGCGCACCCTCAGGACCGGCTGGTGGTTCACAGGCAACAAGGCCCCGGAGTCCGTCGCCGAACACAGCTTCCGGGTCGGGGTGATCGGCTCGGTGCTCGCCATGATGGAGGGCGCCGACCCGGCCCGGGTGGCGCCGCTGTCTCTGTTGTACGACTCCCAGGAGACCCGCGTCGGGGACATCCCGCACATCGGCAGCAAGTACATCAGGGCCGCTCCGAACGGCGAGGTGACCGTGGACCAGGTCGCCAACGGCCACTGGCGGTGCGCGCCGGGGTGCAGGGCGCGGTCGACGAGTACGAGGCCGGCGAGACGCCGGAGGCGATCGTCGCCCGGGACGCCGGCAGGCTGGAGTGTTCGCCTGCTTCCTCTACATCATCGACCGCCAGGAGAGCGCCTTGTACTGATGGTCAGGCCGTGGTCGAGGCCGAGGTGCGGGTCGCCAACGACGGGAACGAGACCGTGCCCACCGTCGGCGTCGCAGGCCGGGTGCACGCCAACCCCGATCCCACGTGGCTACGGGCACAGCTGGCCCGTTGAGCCCATGCCCGTTCAGGAGGTCCGGCCGCCGGTGGCCGCGCCCGGGTGGCGTGCGGGCGGGCGGAGCCTGCGCAGCAGGAGCGCGTTGAAGGTCACGATGATCGTGGACGCGCTCATCAGCAGCGCCGCCCACTCCGGACGGAGCTGGATGCCCAGACCGGGGTAGAGGACGCCGGCGGCGACCGGGATCGCGAGCAGGTTGTAGATCGCGGCCCAGAACAGGTTCTGCTTGATCTTGCGGCGGGTGGCGCGCGCGACGGTGACGGCGTACGCCACGTCGGCGGGGTCGTCGTGGACGAGGACCACGTCGGCGGTCTCCACGGCCACGTCGGTCCCCGCACCGATCGCGATGCCGACATCGGCCTGGGCGAGGGCGGGCGCGTCGTTCACGCCGTCGCCGACCATCGCCACCCGGGCCCCGCCGCTCTGGAGGGCGGTGATGTTCGCCGCCTTGTCCTCGGGCAGCACCTCCGCGATCACGGTGCCGATGCCGGTCGCCTGGGCGACGGCGTCGGCGGTGCCGCGCTGGTCGCCGGTGAGCATCACGGTCCTGAGCCCCTGCTCGCGGAGCCGGGCCACGGCCGCCGGGGCCGTGCCGCGTACCGGGTCGGCGACCGCGATCAGCCCGAGGGCCTTGCCGTCGGCCGCCACGTACACCGCCGTCTTCCCGGACGCGGCGAGCGCGGTCGCCGTCCCGGTGAGCGCCGAGGCGTCGACCCGCTCGCGCCGCATCAGGCGCAGGTTCCCGACGAGGACGGTGACGCCGTCGACGACGGCCGTGACGCCGTGGCCGGGCACCGAGTCGAAGCCGCCGGCCGGGGACGGGACCAGGCCGCGGGCCTCGGCCGCGCCCACGATCGCCTCGGCCAGCGGGTGCTGCGACCGCCGGTCCACCGCCGCGGCCGCCGCGAGGACCCGCTCGTCCGACGTGCCCGGCACGGAGACGACGTCGGTCACCGCGGGCTTCCCCGCGGTGAGCGTGCCGGTCTTGTCGAACACGACGGCCGAGATCCCCGCGGTGTCCTCCAGCGCCGTCGCGTTCTTGAACAGCACGCCGCCGCGGGCGCCCTGTCCGATCCCCACCGTGATCGCCGTGGGCGTCGCGAGGGCCAGGGCGTCCGGGCAGGCGATGACGATCGCGGACACGGCGGCCGTCACCGCGAACCCGATGCCGTGGTCGCGGCCGAAGACGCTCCACGCCACGAACGTCAGCAGCCCCGCCCCGAGCGCGACGAAGACGAGGTAGCGCCCTGCCGTGTCGGCCAGGCGCTGGGCGGGGGCCTTGGACGCCTGCGCGTTGCGGACCATCCGCACGATCCGCGCCAGCGCGGTGTCCGCCCCGACCGCCGTCGCCGTGAACGTGAACGCCCCGGTGGTGTTGAGGGAGCCGCCGACCACCCGGTCGCCCGCCGCCTTCGCCACCGGCACCGGCTCGCCGGTGATCATCGACTCGTCGACGTAACTGGTCCCCTCGCCGACCGTGCCGTCGACCGGGACCTTCTCACCCGGCCGCACCACGACCTCGTCGCCCACCACGACCCGGTCCAACGGCACCTCCGACTCCGTGCCGCCACGGCGTACGCGCGCGGTCGGCGGCGCCAGCGTCAGCAGCGCCTCCACGGCCCGGCCGGTCGCGAAGCGGGAGCGCATCTCCAGCCAGTGCCCGATCAGGCTCAGCGTCGTCAGCATCGCCGCGGCCTCGAAGTACACGTCCTCCTGCCCGGCGAGCGTCGCGAACAGCGAGTACAGGTACGCGACGAGGACGCCTACGGAGATCAGCGTCATCATCGTGACGTCGCCGTGGCGCAGCGAGCGCCCGGCCGACGACAGGAACGGCCAGCCGCCCCAGAACACCACCGGCGTGGCAAGGACCAGACCGAACCAGGCCATCGACAAGCCGAGCGGCCGGTCCACCGTCACGCCGAGGCTGTGCCCGATCGGCGAGAAGACGACGATGGGGATCGTGAGCAGCACGCACACGACGAACCTGCGGAGCATGTCGTCGACGGCGGCGGCGCCGTGCTGGGCGTGCTCGTCGTGGTCGCCATGACCGCTACGACCGCCACGACCGCCACGACCGCGATGACCGCCGGGCTCGTCGTGTTGCTCGTGTCCCTCGTGTTCCTCGTGTCGCTCGTGTACGGGCGCCGGCTCGCGCTCGTCCGCCGGGCCGACCGGCGGGTGCCCGGGCTGGCAGCAGGAGTCGGGGCAGGCGGTGCGGTCGCAGGCGTACCCGGCCTCGTCGAGCTCGCCGGCGAGCCGGTGCGCGCTCGTGACGGCGGGGTCGAAGGCGATGTGGGCGGTCGCGGTCGTCCGGTCGACGCTCGCCGACCGCACCCCCGGCCGCCCCGCGAGCCGCCGCTCCAGCCCCGCCAGCTCGCCGCCGCACCAGCACGTCCGCAACGCGATCTCGGCGACCCGGGCGTTCGGCACCTGTCTGTCCATGCTCGGTCCCTCCTCCGCTTCGCTCCAGTCCACTTCTCCCGGGCCCGCCCGACCCGTTCGCATCCGCCGAACGGGTGAGGCAGGCCGGGGACAGCTCAGCGTCGAGGAGGTGCGCGCCGAGTCGGCTGCGTGTCGCCGGGCGCGTTCCGGCACGCTTCACCGAACGGGTCCGTGTGCCGCCCGGAGCCTTCCGCGGCGGGGCGGAGGTCACGGTGGAGGAGATGCCGACGCACGTCGCGCGGCAGGTCGCCCGAACGGTCAGGATTCGAGAAGCCGGTGCCGGGGCGGGGCCCGTAGCGTGAGGCACCAGCACAGGAACACCACCCACGGAGCAGGGAGCACATCATGAAGGCGCACGTCAGCTCGATCCTCCTCGGAGTCCGGGACATGGAGCGGGCCAAGGAGTTCTACACCGAAGGACTCGGCTGGAAGATCGAGAACGACTACGGGATCTCCGTCTTCTTCGCCTCGGACGGCGCTTCGCCGGTCGGCTTCTACGACCGGGCCGGCCTGGCCGCGCAGGTGGGCACGGACCCGGAGGGAAGCGGCTTCAGCGGACTGGTGCTGACGTACGTCGTCCGCAGCGAGGCGCGGGTCGAAGAGGTCATGGCGGAGGCCGAGCGCGCCGGCGCCACGGTCCTCAAGCCCGCCGGGGCCCTGCCGTGGGGTGGGTACGGGGGCACCTTCGCCGACCCGGACGGCTACGTGTGGAGCCTCGGCTACAGCGCGCAGGGCGACGACCAGCCGTACGCCGAGTAGCCGCGAGCGCGATGAGGGCCAGGAGGAAACCCATGAAGTTCCGCACGCACGTGGAGCCGCCCGAGCCGATGCGCGGTCTGGAGGTGCCGCCCGAGGTGGTGGCGGCACTGGGCGGGGGAGCCCGGCCGCCGGTGACGATCACGCTCAACGGGCACACCTGGAAGAGCCGCGTCGCCCTCATGCGCGGGCGTCACCTGCTCGGCCTCAGCCTCGCCAACCGGGAGGCCGCGCAGGTCGAGACCGGCGAGGAGGTCGAGGTGGAGCTGGCGCTCGACACCGAGCCGCGCGTGGTCGTGGAGCCGGAGGACTTCGCCCGGGCCCTGGACGCCGACCCGGCGGTCCGCGCCGCGTACGACGGGCTCTCCTTCACCCGCAGGCGCGAGCAGGTGCGCGCGATCGAGAGCGCGAAGAAGCCCGAGACGCGGCAGCGCCGCATCGAGAAGGCGATCACGGAGCTGCGGGGCTGACCGCACCTCGGAGGCGGAGCCGCCTCCGCGCCTCCCGTCAGCGCAGCTCCTCGGCCAGGGCGACGATGATGCCCGAGGGGCCGCGGAGATAGCAGAGGCGGTAGACGTCCTCGTACCGCGCCACCTCGCCGAGCAGTTCCGCGCCGTGCGCGCGCAGGCGGGCGAGGGTGTCGTCGATGTCGTCGACGGCGAACATGATCCGGTGCAGGCCCAGGGTGTTCGGCGGCGGATTCCGGGATCCGTCGAAGCTCGCGGCCGGGGAGAGGTAGCGGGTGAGCTCCAGCCTCGCGTGGCCGTCGGGGGTCCGCAGCATCGCGATCTCGCTGCGCACGCCGTCGAGCCCGACGGTCCGATCCGCGAAGAGGCCCTCGATCCGGGCGGTGTCCTGGACCTCCAGGCCGAGTTCGGTGAAGAAGGCGACGGCGGCGTCCAGGTCCTCGACGACGATGGCGACGTTGTCCATGCGACGGAGCGTCATGACGGTTCTCCCTCTGCGGTACGAAGCGGTACGAAGCGGTACGGAGTGGTACGGAGCGGTACGGGGTGGTACGGGGTGGAGCGGTGCGGGCGGCTTCGAGGGGACCGGTATATCGAGTACGGGGACGGAGCGCCGCCCCGACACTCGGGCACGCCGCGTGGGCGTCGGCCCGTCAGGCGGGCCAGGTGCCGAGTGCGCGGGCCAGGCGGGCGGTCTGTTCCCGGGTGATGCCCTGGGCCAGGCGCGTGCCGCAGCGGGGGCTGTGGGGGTCGTCGCAGCACAGGAGGGCCGGGAACGGCTCCTCGCCGCCCGAGAGCGGGGACGCGCCAGGGAGCGACCACTCGACCGGATCCCAGAGGGGATGGTCTTCCAGGAGCGCCCGGGCCAGTCCGGGGGAGTCCTCGTCGGCGACGCCCGCGTCGACCAGCGCGTCCGCGACCAGGCCGAGCGCCTCGGGCGGCAGGTCGGTGCTGAGATGGGCCATGAACCAGCCAGGGAGCGCGGAGGGCCCCGCGATCGCGTCCTGCGGCCCGGTGCGGGACCTTTCTCCCGATGACCTCGTCTTGGGCGTACTTCGGAACGGCCTGGTCGGAGTCCGGCGTCGGTACGTGTCCACGGTCGGCCCCGTCCGAGGCCCCTCCACGAGCCGCTGCGGACCCCCGACGGGCCGATGGGGCGGTGCTGTTCAGGGCCCGTACGGTCACCCGGCGCGGGGGGAGGTCGGTGCGATGCGTCGCGACGGGGGTGACGGCGGTGCCAGGTGCGCTCCGTATGCCCACCGTCTCCGCGGGCACCCGCTGTCCGCCGGCCGCCGGGGGAAACACCGCGCGGTGGGGGGAAGGCGCGGGGGAGGAGGTGCGGTGTGGGGGGAGGGGGAGGCCGGTGGCCTCAGTTCTGGTGCTTCCCCGTGCGCAGGTGGAGCGAGCGCAGGGCGGCTTCGAGGGCGAAGCGGTGCTCCGGGTCGTGGAGCCGTCGGCCGAAGTGGTGGTCCAGGTTCCGCAGTCGGTAGCGGACCGTCTGGGCGTGCACGCCGAGTAGTTCGCCGACCTGCTCGGCCGGGGCCCGGGTGGAGATGTGGACCCGCAGGGTCTCGACCAGCCGGTCGCGCCGGGTGCCGGAGAGGGAGTCCAGCGGGGCGAGTTCACGGGCGGCGAGGTGGTCCACCAGCGCGGTGTCGGAGAGCAGCCATAACGTTGTCAGGTGCTCGTCGCAGTGGACCACGGGGGCGTCCGGCACCACGCCCTCGTCGATGAGCTGGAGCAGCCGGCGCGCCCAGCGCAGCGAGTGGGTGGCCTGCGCGGAGGGCAGGGTCGGCCCGATGACGGCGTGCACGCCGCCCAGCGCGGACTCCAGCATCGCCAGCCGCTCGCCGGAGAGGGGCCCGGGGACGAGCAGGTGCGGCTGGGGCAGGGTGGACTCGGCCAGCACGTCCCGGTCGAGTGCGGGCGGCAGCAGTTCGGCGGCCGGCGGGCGCAGGGCGACCAGGGTGCACTCGGTGGGCATCTCCCATCCGGCCTCCTGGCACAGCGCGGCGATGGCGCCCTGGGGCAGCGGCGCCCCGGTGACCAGCAGGTGGAGGAGCTGTCTTCGCAGCGCCGCCGTGTCGGAGACGCCTCGGGCCTGGACCGCCAGATAGCCCTCGCGGGAGAGCGCCTCCAGATCGTCGACGTAGGCGAAGAGCGCGTCGGCGAAGGCCAGGATCAGGGTGGGGGAGAGGTTGTAGGTGCGGCCGATGTACTTGGCCCGGCGCAGCGCGATGCGGGCACCGAGGCGGTACGCGCCCTGGAGGGAGTCGAGGTCTCGGCCCTCGTACGCCTCGACTCGGCCGAACTTGCGCAGCAGGTCGTCCCGGAGCGCCGACTTCACGGTGGGGTTGGCGACTCGTTCGACAAAGGCGGTCAGCGCCTGTTCGATGCCCTGGCGGATCGCGTCGACGTGGGGTCCGGCGAAGAGGTGGGCGTACACGGGGTAGGTCCGCTGGACCTCGACCCCGATCTCCTTGATGAGGCTCGGGATCTCCGGGCGCATCAGTTCGGCGAACTCGCGGGGGAGGGGGTCGAGTGGTTCGCCGAGGTTCGTGGGTGGTGCGATGGCGGTCATGAACCGATCCCTTGCTCTCTGGGTGACCGGTGCGGAATGAGCACGGCGCCCAACCTGGCGTGGTGGGCGCCGCCGAAACCGTCAGGTGTGTACCAACGGGGACTGCTGAAGTTAGATCAACTACTCGGTGCTGTACACAACTTGAGCAAGAGTTGTTGATTGGAGGGGGCACCGGTCCCGGGAGTAGGCCGGTTATCACCCCCGGGTGGCCGTTACTTGACGGCGGAGTGCCAGTTCCGGGACAGGTTCTTGCCCGCGTCGGGGGCGGCGAGACCGGGCGCGTAGAGGCCGGCGAGGTAGGTCTGGGTGTTGTTGAGGACGAGCTTGTTCTTGCCGGCGGCGGAGGGCAGCCCCGTCTTGAGGTTGACGGCCGCGTCGATCACGCCGAACCAGCCCAGGCCGCAGCCGCTCGCGCCGGGGACGGCGAAGCTGTCGTCGTACTGGGTGGAGCCGAGCAGGTTGAGGCGGCTCATCTCGCCGTCCGCGTTGGGGGTGCCGTCGCCGTTGAACTGCTCGAAGCCGAACTCGGGCGCGTTGGCGTTCTTCGGGCGCAGCAGGATCGGGTTGGCCTTCGACCCGATGTAGCAGTTGTCGCCCAGGAAGGGGTTCTGGAGGCGGATGCGGACCGGGACGGTCACGATCGGCTGGTCGGTCACGACGCCCGCGATCTGGTCGAAGCTCGTGGGGGCGCCGGCCGACTCCATGGTGGCCGTGATCTTGTTGAGCTTGGCGTCCGACAGCTGCCGGCAGATGTCGGTGATGAAGGGGATGTCGCTCGGACACATCAGCCCCAGTAGCCCGCCGGGCACCGTGGCCGAGTCCGCGATCAGCGAGCTGCCCGAGGTCCCCAGGACCGTGGTGGTGCCGTCGATGTTCTGGACGGCGCCGAACTGGAGGTTGGTCTTCCCGGTGGTCACCGTCGTGTTCCCCAGCTTGAGGGAGCCGCTGAGGGAGTACGAGACGACGCACTGCGGGGTGGCGTCGATGCCGTCCGCGGCGAGCATCGCCGGGGCGTCCACCGGGCACCGGTCGAGCGGCGCCCAGCTGCCGTTCAGCTGCGGACCGGCGGCGGTCGCCGTGCCCACGGCGGCGAAGGAGCCGAGGGCCGTGAGCGCGGAGACGGCGGCCAGCTTCGTGCGGGTGGAGACGAGGGGCATGGCGGAGCCTTCCTGGGATACGGGTGAAGGTCGGTGAAGGTCGGTGAGGAGCGAGGGGGACCGGGGCGAGGGTCAGCGCGCGGGCTTGGGGACCTGGTACGGCTGGCCGTCTTCGGTGCACTCGGGGTCGATCGGCGGGAACGGGTTGAGGATGTTGCAGGTCTGGCCCTGGATCTGCCGGACGTAGTTGCCGGATCCGGAGATGGAGGCGGTGAGCAGCCGGTCGAGGTTCTCGCCGCCGGTGCCGCACCCCTTGAAGGCCGGGATGGTGACCTCGCCGACGAGCGGTCCGCCGCCGGTGAGGAGGTAGCCCGTGGCGGGCTCGCCCCAGACGTACTGGCCCTTGCCCACCAGCACCATGTGGTCCCCGGGGTACGTCGCGGGGTCGGGCTCAGGGGAGGAGAGCGGCTTCTCCGTGCGGCAGGAGGAACCGACGTTCAGCCGCGTGCCGTTGACCCGGACGTCGAGGACGCGCAGCACCAGGGGGGCCCGGACGTACGTCTTGCTGATGTTGTACGGCAGGGCGAGCAGGGTGTCCGAGTAGAGCGTCAGGGGGCCCGTCTGCTCCAGCACCAGGGTGGCGGTGGTCGGGGCGAACCCGAAGGTCAGGAAGGTCGCCTTGAAGGGCGGGGTCTGCTTGCGCCCCTGGGTGGAGAAGTGCCCCACCGCCTTGTTGATCAGATGGGTCTCCGGCTCGTCCTCGGTTCCCCTGTCGATGATCTCCGGTTCGGCCTGTTCCATCAGGACGCAGGTCAGCGGGATGAGGGAGGCGCCCTCCAGCTTCCGGACGTTGGAATATCCGGTGATGTAGGCCGACAGCGACATGGGGGTCGGCTCCTTGGTGAGGCAGGACGGCGCGGCCGGCCGGGGCGCCGGGGTGCCCGGCGTGTCGTCGTCGGCCGCCGCCGGGCCCTGCCCCGCGCGCGGGTCCTTCGCGACCGGGCGTCCCGCGTCCTTCCCGGCGTCCCGGTCCGGGAGCCCCGGGGCGGGACGCGAGGGCGACGGGGTGCCCGGGGACGGCGGCGTCGTGCCCGGCTCCCCGGTGGGGGTGCCGGCGCCGACCGGGACCTCGGCCAGCACCGTACGGCCGTCCGGGTCCGGGGCGGGGGCGCAGGTCACGGAGAGCGAGGCGGGTTCGGTGGCCGTGCCCTCGGCCGTGCTCAGGGCGAGGTCCACGCCGAACGCGCCGGCCGTGAGCGAGAGTCCGCCCGCGGCGCCGGGCGTCAGGGACGGCACGTCCCCGGTCGTGGTGAGCGCGAGCGGCCCCTCGGCCGGGAGGGCGGCGGGCTGCCCGGTGCCGCTCCACGTCGCTTCGGTCCGCTGCTCGCCTTGGGCCACGCCGACCGTGAGCCGGGTCTCCGCCCGTACGGTGGCGGCCTTGAGCGCGGTCAGTTCGGCCACGGTGGTCTCGGGGAACTCCACCGTCGTGGTGACGTCGGCGGGCAGGATCTCCTCGCCGACCGCGACCCGCTCGGGGAAGGCGGCGGTGATCCGCACGGTCACGGCCCGCTGCCCCGAGGGCAGGGCGCAGACGTAGGGCAGCGCGGCGTCGACCTTCAGCGTCCCGGCGGCGACGGCCGAGGCCGGAAGCAGCGGGGCGAGCGCCACGAACGCGGCGATCGCCGCACCGCGCACGCGGGTGCGGGTCCGGGTGGGGCGAGGGGTGGGCCGTGGGCCGTTCATCTGGTGCTCCGCTCGGGGTCGTTCGCTGACGCGGGGTGGTGCCGGGCCGGTGGGCCGGGGGGTCAGGGGGCGGTGCCGACGATCGTCGCGATGCCTCCGCCGCCTACGAGCTTGAGCTGGTACGCGGCCTTGACGATCACGCTGGTGCCGATCGGGAAGACGGTGCCGTCGCTGGTCTGGGTGATCAGCAGCTGGCCCGCGGTGCCGTCGATGACCAGCCGGCCCGTCGCGTTGGTGTACGAGGCGGGCGCCTTGCCCCGGGCCCGGATGGAGAGGGAGCCGCCGGAGACCGTCAGGTCCATCGCGTCGACGTAGCCCTTGGTGACGCCGGTCGCGGCGGTGTGGTCCTGCGCCGTGAAGGTCCACGGGGTGGTGGCCGTGACGCTGACGGGGCCCAGCACGCCGGTGCAGGGCGTCGAGGCGGTGCCGAAGGTGAAGCTGCCGAAGGTGCCGACCTGCGCGGGGTTGCCCGTGGCGCTGTGGAGGGCGGCGGTGAAGCCGGACTTGGCGCAGTTCAGGACGTCGCCGTTGACGTTGACGGTGGCGTTCGCGCTGTTCGTCCCGGTGACGAGGGCGGGCGACGGGGTGACGGTCCAGACCGTCGACGGCACCGCCGAGGCCGGAGTGACGGTCAGGACGAGCGCGGCCATGGCGGCGAGGGCGGCGAGCGCGGACCTTCTTCCGGTCGGCTTCTTCATGGCGCGGGGCCTCCAGGGGGCGGGGCGGTCGGGAACGTCGGGAACATCGGGAACGTCGAGAACGTCGAGAACGCGGACAGACCCGCGCCCGCCCGGCCGGGGTCACCGGCCGGGCGGACGCGGGGTCCTGGGTCCTTACGGGTTCGAGCCGACGATGGTCGGGATGCCGGCGCTCGTCTTGAAGAGGTACGTGCCCTTGAAGGTGGGCTTGGCGCCGACCGGGACGGCCGAGCCGCAGCCGGACGAGGAGACGACGGTGAGGTCGCCCGCGAGGCTGTTCACGGCGAGCGCGCCCGTGGAGTTGGTGTAGGTGCTGGTCGCCTTGCCCGTCACGCGGAAGTTGCAGGCTCCGACGGAGACGTTGGCGTCGACGTTGCCGACGTAGCCCTTGGTGACCCCGGTCGCGGCGGTGTAGTCCTGCGCCACGATCGTCCAGGGGGTGACCGGGACGGCGGTGACGGGGCCGAGGACGCTGGTGCAGGGCGCGCCGGTGGCGCCGAAGGCCATGGAGGTGATGCTGCCGACGGTGGCCGGGTTGCCGGTGGTGCTCGCACCCGTGCCCGCGCCGTTCGACTTCGTACACGTCATGGCGATGCCGTTGACCGTGAGGACGACGTTGCCGCTGTTGGCGGCGGTGATGCTGGCCGGGTTGGGGCTGACGGTCCAGACCGTCGAGGGCACCGCCGAGGCCGGCGAGACCGCGAGGGCGAAGGCGGCGGAGGCGCCACCGGCGACCACGGCGAGGTTTCTGATCGACTTCTTCATGACTCTGGGACTCTCCTTGGAGACGGACCGGCAGAGGGTTGGCCGCGACGGGGACGAGCGGCCGGCGGCTCGACGTTTCCCTGGCCGCGCAACCAGACGTTACTTGCGGGAAACTTGGCTGAACAATGGCGCCGACCATGATTCTTTGAAGAGGTCCATTGCCTGTCAGGCGGGTGAGTGGCCAGCGCAATCGTCTTGGTTCCCGGGTGCGTAATGTCGACGATTATGATCGATCATGAAGCGGTTGTGAGGCGAATTCGCAGTTCCGCCCCTCCGGCGGTCGCCGGGGAAGTCGCCACGCTCTCCCGGATGACAACGCCAAAGGCGAGATTGTGCCACCGGTGACAGGAATCCGTCCTTCCGCCCCCCATTGCAGAAAACTCCCCACTCGCGTATTGCTCCGGGAGGTTACTGGGTCGTAGCGTTCGCCGGGCGGCGCCCCGTCGCAGGTCGGCGCAGCTCCGCGAGCCACCCTGCGGCGGACGTGCCCGCCCCGGTCTCCCGGCCGGGGCGGGCACGTCCGCGGGTGGAGGCCCACTCCTCCCGCCCTCCGGGGCGGGAAGCCCGACTGTCTCCCCGGAGACAAGAACCGACCGCAGTTTTGTCTCCCCGATGACAAATAAGGAATCGGATCAAGGATTTTGCGCCATGCCTATTGTCCGGGTGATCGACACCGACTTAACGTGCGCCCGCGGTGCACACCCGACGCGGGCTTGCTGGAGGTGGAATGGGAATCGAAGTAGTCGTTGAGGGTCTGACCATGTCCTTCGGCAAGCAGAACATCTGGCAGGATGTCTCGCTGACCCTGCCGACCGGAGAGGTCAGCGTCATGCTCGGGCCTTCCGGCACCGGGAAGACGGTCTTCCTGAAATCGCTCATCGGGCTGCTCAAGCCCCAGCACGGCCGTGTCCTCATCAATGGCGTCGACATGGTCAGCAGCCCCGAGAAGGACATCTACGAGACCCGGAAGCTCTTCGGCCTCATGTTCCAGGACGGGGCGCTCTTCGGCTCCATGACCCTGTTCGACAACATCGCCTTCCCGCTGCGCGAGCACACCCGCAAGCGGGAGTCCGAGATCCGGCGCATCGTCATGGAGCGCATCGACCTCGTCGGCCTCCTCGGCGCCGAGGGCAAGCTCCCGGGCGAGATCAGCGGCGGAATGCGCAAGCGCGCCGGTCTGGCCCGGGCCCTCGTCCTCGACCCGCAGATCGTCCTCTGCGACGAGCCCGACTCCGGCCTCGACCCGGTCCGCACCGCCTACCTCTCGCAGCTCCTCATCGACCTCAACGCGCGGATCGACGCGACGATGCTGATCGTCACCCACAACCTGGACATCGCGGCCACCGTCCCCGACAACATGGGGATGTTCTTCCGGCGCAACCTGGTCACCTTCGGTCCCCGCGAAGTCCTCCTGACCAGTGAGGAACCGGTCGTCACCCAGTTCCTCGCGGGCCGCCGCGAAGGGCCCATCGGCATGTCCGAGGAGAAGGACGCCGCCACTCTCGCCGCCGAGGCCGACGCCGCCGCCCCGCACCTGACGGCCGGCCCCCGCGTCATCGTGCCGCAGCTGGAACCCTCGCCCGGTCTCCCGCCGCGCGCCGCGGTGGAGCGCCGCCGGCAACGGGTCCTCGGCATGCTCGACCAGCTGCCGCCCGCCGCCCGCGCCGCCATCCAGGACACGTACGCGCGCGGCGGCGCCGTCCCCGCCCTGACCGAGCCGGCCGCCGGGAGCGGCTCGTGATCGGCGGGGCGCTGCGGCAGACCGGACGCCTCTTCGCCCTCGCCGCCGAGGTGAGCCGGGCCGTGTTCCGGCGCCCCTTCCAGTTCCGCGAGTTCGTCGAGCAGTTCTGGTTCGTCGCCAGCGTCACCATCCTGCCGGCCGCCCTCGTCTCCATCCCCTTCGGCGCCGTCATCGCCCTCCAGGTCGGCTCGCTCACCCAGCAGCTCGGCGCCCAGTCCTTCACCGGCGGCGCCAGCGTCCTCGCCGTCATCCAGCAGGCCAGCCCGCTCATCGTCGCCCTGCTGATCGCCGGCGCGGGCGGCTCCGCGATCTGCGCCGACCTCGGCTCCCGCAAGATCCGCGAGGAGCTGGACGCGATGGAGGTCATGGGCGTCTCGCCGGTCCAACGGCTGGTCGTCCCCAGGGTCCTCGCCACCATGGGCGTCGCCGTGCTCCTCAACGGCATGGTCTCCGTCGTCGGCACCCTCGGCGGCTACTTCTTCAACATCGTCCTCCAGGGCGGCACCCCCGGCGCGTACCTCTCCAGCTTCTCCGCCCTCGCCCAGCTCCCCGACCTCTACATCAGCGAACTCAAGGCGCTGATCTTCGGGTTCATCGCGGGCATCGTCGCCGCCTACCGCGGCCTCAACCCGCGCGGCGGCCCCAAGGGCGTCGGCGACGCCGTCAACCAGTCCGTCGTCATCACCTTCCTCCTGCTGTTCTTCGTCAACATGGTGCTGACGGGCATCTACCTCCAGATCGTCCCGCCGAAGGGAGGCTGAGGCCGATGGCCTCCCCGTTCGCCTGGCTCGACCGGTCCGGTGACCAGTTCCTGTTCTACGTGCGCGCCCTGCTCTGGGTCCCCCGGACCCTGCGCCGCTACCTCAAGGAGGTGCAGCGGCTCCTCGCCGAGGTCGCCTTCGGCTCCGGAGGGCTCGGCGTCATCGGGGGCACCATCGGCGTCATGATCGCCATGACGCTGTTCACCGGCACCGTCGTGGGCCTCCAGGGCTACGCCGCCCTCGACCAGATCGGCACCGCCGCCTTCACCGGCTTCGTCTCCGCCTACTTCAACACCCGGGAGATCGCGCCGCTCGTCGCCGGACTCGCCCTCTCCGCCACCGTCGGCGCGGGCTTCACCGCCCAACTCGGCGCCATGCGCATCAACGAGGAGGTCGACGCCCTCGAAGGCATGGGCATCCGCTCCATGCCGTACCTGGTCACCACCCGGATCATCGCCGGCGTCGTCGCCATCGTCCCGCTCTACGCGATCGGACTGCTCTCCTCCTACCTGGCCTCCCGCTACGTGACCGTCCTCTTCAACGGGCAGTCCCAGGGCACCTATGACCACTACTTCAACCTCTTCCTGTCCCCGACGGACGTCCTCCTCTCGGTGCTCAAAGTGCTGATCTTCAGCGTGATGGTGATCGTCGCCCACTGCTACTACGGCTTCCGCGCCTCCGGCGGCCCCGCCGGCGTCGGCATCGCCGTCGGCCGCTCCGTGCGCAACGCCATCGTGCTGATCAGCGTCACCGACTTCTTCCTGTCGCTGGCCCTCTGGGGCGCGACCACGACCGTGAAGGTGGCGGGGTGAGATGAGCGACCCACGCGGCGGGACCACCCGCCTCCGGCTCGCCGGAATCGTCTTCCTGCTGGTGCCCGCCCTGCTGGCCTGGCTTGCCGTCGCCGTCTACCAGAAGCGCTTCACCGACTCCGACCCGGTCGTCGTCGAAGCCGGCAGCGTCGGCAACGAGATGCACCTCGGTGCCGAGGTCAAGCTCCGGGGCGTCGTGATCGGCGAGGTCCGCGCCATCGACGCCAGCGGCGAAGGCGCCCGCCTCACCCTCGCCATGAAGCCCGGCGCCCTGGACCACGTCCCCGCCGACGTCCGCGCCCAGATGCTGCCGACCACCCTCTTCGGCGAACGGTTCGTCGCGCTCGTCCCGCCCGAGACCTCCTCGGGCGGGAGGCTGGCCCCCGGCTCCGTCATCCCGCAGGACCGTTCCAGCAACGCCATCGAACTCCAGCAGGTCCTCGACAACGTCCTGCCCATGCTCACCGCCGTCCAGCCGCAGAAGCTCTCCGCGACCCTCTCGGCCGTCTCCCAGGCCCTCGAAGGACGCGGCGAGAAGCTCGGCGAGACCCTCGCCACGCTCGACGCCCACCTGCGGAAGTTCAACCCCCAACTGCCCACCCTCAACCGCGACCTGAAAGAACTCGTGAAGGTCAGCCACCTCTACGCGGACGCCGCCCCGGACATCGTCACCGCGCTCACCGACTTCACCACCACCAGCGGCACCCTCGCCGAGCAGGAGAGCCGGCTCGCCGAGAGCATCGGCGCCACCACCCGGACCTCGCAGGACCTCACCACCTTCCTGCGGCAGAACAAGGACAACATCATCCGGCTCAGCTCCACCAGCCGGCCGACCCTGGAACTCCTCGCCGCGTACTCCTCGTCCTTCCCCTGCACCCTGCGCACCCTGGCCCAGTTCGTCCCCGCCATGGACAAGGCGCTCGGCAAGGGCACCAACCGGCCGGGACTCCACGTCGAGGTCACCACCGTGCCCTCGCGCGGCGCGTACGTCCCCGGCCGCGACACCCCCTCCTACGGTTCCGGGGGCGGCCCCCGCTGCTACCCCGTGCCCTACCTCGGCACCTCCGTCGCCCCCGCCGCGCGCTCCTCCGAGGCCGCCGCGCAGGACCTCGGACCGGCCAACTCCCCGCAGGAGAACGACCTCGTCACCGAACTCCTCGCCCCCGCCGCGGGCACGGCCCCCGGCGACCTGCCCGACTGGAGCAGCCTGCTGGCCGGCCCCGCCTTCCGCGGAGCGGAGGTGACCCTGCGATGACGTCCCCGACCGATCACACCCGCCGCCGCGGCCTCACCGGCACGCTCGTCAAGTCCCTCGTCTTCGTCCTGGTCACGGCGCTCGCCACCGCCGTCCTCGGCCTCAGCATCGCCAACACCGGAGTCGGTTCCCGGACCCTCTCCTACAAGGCGCTCTTCACCGACGTCACCGGCCTCGTCAAGGGCGACTCCGTCCGCATCGCCGGCGTCAAGGTCGGCGAGGTCACCGACGTGCGCGTGGTCCAGCGCCGCACCGCCCAGGTCACCTTCACCGTCCGCGAGGACCGCGCCCTGCCCCGCTCGGCCACCGCCGCCGTCAAGTACCTCAACATGGTCGGACAGCGGTACGTCTCCCTGGCCCGGGGCAGCGGCGAGATCGCCGGCACCCTCCGGGACGGCGACACCATCCCGCTCGACCGCACCACCCCCGCCCTCGACCTGACCCTCCTCTTCAACGGCTTCAAGCCGCTCTTCGAGGGACTCTCGCCCGCCGACGTCAACGACCTGGCCGACTCCCTCGTCCAGGTGCTCCAGGGCGAGAGCGGCACCGTCGACAGCCTGATGCGGCACATCGGCTCCCTCACCCGGACCGTCGCCGCCAAGGACCAGGTCATCGGCCAGGTCGTCACCAACCTCAACACCGTCCTCACCACCATCAACAACCGCGAGGCCGCCTTCGACGACCTCGTCGTCACCCTCCAGAAGCTCGTCACCGGCTTCAACACCGACCGCAAGCCGCTCGGCCAGGCCGTCCAGGCCGTCGGCGACCTCGCCACCACCACCGCCGGGCTCTTCCAGGAAGGCCGCGCCCCGCTCAAGAAGGACATCCGCGAGCTCGGCCGCCTCTCCGGCACCCTCGGCGCGCACACCCCCGACATCGAGGCCTTCCTCGCCCACACCCCTGGCAAGATGACCGCCCTCGCCCGCCTCTCCTCCTACGGGTCCTGGTTCAACCTCTACCTGTGCGAGGCACGCGTCACCGGCGTGGGCACCTCCGACGGCTCCAAGCCGCCGACCGGCATCGCCGTGACCGAATCGAGGTGCCGCGGATGAGCCCCCGCACCGGACTCAAGCCCGTGAAGGAGCGCAACCCGATCGCCGTCGCCGTCGTCGGCCTGGTCGTCCTCGCCCTCCTCGCCGCCGGCGCCTACAACGCCGACCGGCTCCCCTTCGCCCGCGGCGGCACCGCCTACAGCGCCGACTTCTCCGAGGCCGCCGGACTCGACACCGGCGACGAGGTCCGCATCGCCGGCGTCAAGGTCGGCGAGGTCACCGGCGTCGCCCTCGACGGCCCCAAGGTCAAGGTCACCTTCGAGGTCGGCGACGCCTGGGTCGGCGACCGCTCTACCGCCGCCATCGCCGTCAAGACCCTCCTCGGCGAGAAGTACCTGGCCCTCGACCCGCTCGGCTCCGCGCCCCAGAACCCCGGCACCCGCATCCCGCAGACCCGCACCACCTCCCCCTACGACGTCACCGAGGCCTTCCAGGACCTCAGCCGCACCAGCGACGCCATCGACACCAAGAAGCTCGCCGAGAGCTTCGAGACGATCTCCGACACCTTCAAGGACTCCCCGCCGCACGTGCGCAGCGCCGCCGACGGCCTCTCCGCCCTGTCGAGGACCGTCTCCAAGCGCGACGCCGAACTCGCCCGGCTCCTGGAGAACAGCAACCGGTTCACCAAGACCCTCGCGGACAAGAAGTCCAGCTTCGAGATCCTCCTGGAGGACGGCGGCTCCCTCCTGGGCGAACTCCGCAAGCGCCGCGAGGCCATCCGCTCCCTCCTCAAGGGCAGCCGCGCCCTCGGCACCGAGCTCAGCGGCCTCGTCGGGGACAACGAGCGCCAGCTCGGCCCCACCCTGAAGGCCCTCGGCCGGGTCACCGCGGTGCTGGAGAAGAACAGCGGTCAGCTCGACAAGACGCTCGCGCTCGTCGGCCCGTACTACCGGCTCGTCGGCAACACCCTCGGCAACGGCCGCTGGTTCGACAGCTACCTGTGCGGCGTGGTGCCCCGCACCTACCTGCCCGAGGGCTCCCAGCCCACGACCGGGTGCATGCCGCCGAAGCAGAAGGCGGCCGCCCAGGGGAGCGGTGAGTGATGACCAGAGCCAGAAAACCCCTCGTGGCCGGCATCGCCTTCGTGGTGCTCGCGGCCGGGGCGCTCACCGCCGGGGGCGTCCTCGAAGCCGAGGGCACCCGCGTCACCGCCTGGTTCGACCAGGCGGTCGGCGTCTACGCCGGCTCCGACCTGCGCATCCTCGGCGTCCGCGTCGGGGAGGTCGAGTCGGTCCGCCCGGAGGGCACCCGGGTCCGCGTCCGGCTCCGCCTCGACGAGGGGATCCGCGTCCCCACCGACGCCCGCGCCGTCGTCGTCGCCCCCAGCATCGTCGCCGACCGCTACGTCCAGCTCACCCCCGCCTACAGCAGTGGCCCCTCCCTCGCCGACGGCGCCGAACTCCCCGCCTCCCGCAACCGGGTGCCCGTGGAGATCGACCAGCTCTACCGGTCCATCACCGAGCTCGGCGACGCCCTCGGACCCGACGGAGCCAACGCCGAGGGAGCCCTCTCGGATCTCCTGAACACCGGAGCGAAGAACCTCAAGGGCAACGGCGCCGCCATCGGCACCTCCATCGAACAGTTCGGCAAGGCCGCCAAGACCCTCGGCGGCAACAGCGACGACCTCTTCGCCGCCCTCGGCCAGCTCCAGACCTTCACCACCATGCTCAAGAACAAGGACGGCGACGTCCGCACCGCCCAGGAACGCCTCGACGAGGTCGTCGGCTACTTCGCGGAGAACAAGGACGACCTCTCCGGCGCGCTCAAGGAACTCGCCAAGGCCCTCGCCCGGGTCAAGACCTTCATCAAGGAGAACCGGGGCGAGCTCAAGAAGAACGTGAACCGGCTCGTGCCCCTCACCCAGACCCTCGTCGACCAGCGCGCCTCCCTCGCCGAGGCCCTGGACACCGCCCCGCTCGCCGCCGGCAACCTCGTCAGGGCCTACGACCGGGACACCCGCACCCTCACCGGCCGCGCCAACCTCAACGAGATCGGCCTCGGCGGCCCCCTGCTCCCGCTGCCGGTCACCGGCGGCGGCGCGACGAGCGGCGGGAGGGAGCGGCGATGACGAAGCGCGCACTGCCCTCCCGCAGGGCGGCCGGAGCCGGAGCCGCCGGAGCGGTCGCCCTCGGCCTCGGCCTCGCCGCCGTCCTCGGCCTCCTGCCCGGCACCCCGTTCCGTTTCGACGGCATCGAGGACCTGCCCCTTCCCGGCGGCGCCGACCTCGGCTCCCACCCCTACACCGTCACCGCCGAACTCACCGACGTCCTCAGCCTCGTGCCGCAGGCCGCGGTGAAGGTCAACGACGTCGCCGTCGGCCGCGTCACCCGCATCGAGCCGGGCTCCGACGGCTGGACCGCCCGCGTCACCCTCAGGATCAACGGCGACGTCCGGCTGCCCGCCGACGCCAACGCCCGCCTGGAGCAGTCCAGCCTCCTCGGGGAGAAGTACATCCAGCTCGTCGCCCCCCTCCGCACCGGCGCGGGCACCGGCACCGGCGCGGACGCCGTACGGCAGACCTCGGCCGGCAAGGACGACGGCCCCCGCCTCGCCGACGGCGCCGTCATCCCGCTCGCCCGCACCAGCCGCAACACCGAGGTCGAAGAGGTCTTCGGCGCCCTCTCCCTGCTCCTCAACGGCGGCGGCGTCAACCAGCTCAAGACCATCACCCGCGAACTCAACAAGGCGCTCGGCGGCCGCGAACCAGAGGTCCGCTCCATGCTCAACCGGGTCGACACCCTGGTGAAGAACCTCGACGAGCACCGCGCGGACATCACCGGCACCCTCGACGCCCTCAACCGGCTCTCCACCACCCTCGCGGGCCGCAAGAACGACATCGACACCGTCCTCACCGGCCTCTCGCCCGGCCTGAAGACGCTGGAGAACCAGCGCGGCTCCCTCATCACCATGCTGCGCTCCCTGGACACCCTCTCCGGGGTCGCCGTCTCCACCGTCAACTCCAGCAAGAAGGACATGGTCGCCGACCTCAAGGCCCTCGCGCCGACCCTGAAGGCACTCGCCGACGCCGGTGCCGACCTGCCCGACTCGCTCCAGGTCCTCCTCACGTACCCTTTCACCGACGAGGTGATGCGGGGCATCAAGGGCGACTACCTCAACACCTACCTGCACCTCGCCGCCGCCCCCGGCACCGAGGTCATCCCGCCGCTGATCCCCCGGGACGAGACGCCGACCTCGCCCCCCACGCCCCCCGAGGAGACCCCGCCCCCCGAGGAGCCGCCGGCCCCCGAGGAGGGCGCCCTCCGGCAGGGCGGACGCGCCGCCACCGGCCTGCCGCTGCCCCCGGTCACCACCCCCGCGGACGGAGGCAACCGCCGATGATCACGCGTACCGTCTGGCTCAAGAACATCGCCTTCCTCGTCATCGCCGTCCTCGTCCTCGGCTACCTCGGCATCCGCTACGCCGACCTCGGCCGCTTCGCCGGGGTCGCCGACCACTACACCGTCCGGGTCCACCTGGCCCGCACCGGCGGCCTCTTCACCCACTCCGACGTCACCTACCGGGGCGTCTCCGTCGGCCGCGTCGGAGCCATCGACCTCACCGCCGACGGCGTCGTGGCCGAGCTCCGCATCAAGCGGTCCGCGCCCCGCATCCCCGCCGACGCGAAGGCCGTCGTCGCCGGGCTCTCCGCGGTCGGCGAGCAGTACATCGACCTCCGCCCGGAGAGCGACGGCGGCCCCTACCTCGCCGAGGGCGCCACCATCGACCAGATCGACACCCAGGTGCCCGCCCCCGTCACCGACGTCCTCGCCAGCATGAACGACCTCACCCGCTCCGTACCGCTGGACTCCCTGCGCACCGTCGTCGACGAACTCGGCACGGCGTTCGACGGCCACGGCGACGACCTCCAGGCCCTCCTCGACAACGGCAGCCGCTTCATCGAGGCCGCCGACCGCTCGCTGCCCGCCACCACCCGCCTCATCGACGACGGCGAAGTGGTGCTGCGCACCCAGGCCGACGAGAGCCGCGCCATCCGGGGCTTCGCCACCGGCGCCCGTGACCTCGCCGCCGCCCTCAAGGGCTCCGACGCCGACCTGCGCCGCGTCCTCGCCACCGCCCCCGAGGCCACCGGCCAGGTCAGCGGCCTGCTGCGCGACGTCGACCCCAGCCTCGGCGTCGTCCTCGCCAACCTCCTGACCACCTCCGAGATCGCCGTCACCCGGCAGCGCGGCTTCGAGGAACTCCTCGTCAAGCTCCCCCCGGCCGTCGCCGCCGGAGCCTCCGCCGTCCACGACGGCCGCCTCAATGTCGGCATGGCCGTCACCTTCTTCAAGCCGCTGCCCTGCACCTCCGGCTACGGCGCCACCCGCTACCGCAACGGCCTCGACCTCGGCACCGCGCCCGCCCTCAACACCGGCGCCTCCTGCACCGCCCCCGCCTCCTCGGGGATCAACGTGCGCGGCTCGGCCCACGCCCCCGGCGGGCGCGCCGTCCCCGAGCCCGCCCGGCCCGGCTCGCTCCCCTCCGGCACCGCGCCCGGCGCCCGGACCGCCCTGCCCGGCGCGCTCGCCCTGCCCGGCCAGGGAGCCGCCCCGACGGATCTGGCCGGCCTGCTCGGCCTGGACGACCGGAGCGGCCGGTGAAGCGCGCCCGCGCCGCCGCGGTCGGCGCCCTCGTCCTCGCCCTCGGCTTCTGCGGCACCGGCGCCTGGACCTACGCCCAGGCGCGTGCCGACGAGGAACTGGCCTTCGGCCGGGAGCGGGACACCGCGCTCGCCGAGGGCCGCGCCCGCCTCACCGTCCTGCACACCCTCGACGCCTCGACCCGCGCGAAGGCGGAGGCCGACATCCGGGCCTGGAGCGACGCCTCCACCGGCCCCCTCCACACCGAACTGGGCCGCGTCCGGCCCGCCGTGGGGGCCTCCGCCCGCGCCACGGTCACCGACGCCGCCCTCACCGCGCTCGACGCCCGGGCGGGGACGGCGAAGCTCATCGCGACCCTCCGCGTCGACGTCACCCCCCGGGGCTCCGCCGCCGCGACCACCGACCGCAAGCGGCTCGAGGCCGTCCTGACCCGTACGGGAGAGGACACCTGGAAGGTCTCGGCACTGAGCGCGGTCCCCGTCACCCCCGCCGGGAAGGGAGAGGGCCGGTGACCCGACTGCTGAAGGAAACGACGGCCGACGACACCCCCGCCGACACCACCAGTACCACCGATACCGACACCGCTGACACCACCGGCACCACCGACACCACCAGCCCTACCGACACCGACACCGGTGCCGTCACCGCCGGGGAGGACGGCGGCGCCGGGGCCCAGGAGGCGGAGCGGCGCGGCCCCGTCTCCTGGCGCGGGACCGCCGTCGTCGCGGCCGTCGTCGTCCTCCTCCTCGGCGGGGGCGCCTTCCTCTACGGGGCGCACCAGCTGCGGTCCACCCCGGCCGCGCAGAACCGGGCCCTGACCGACGCCGGGGCCACCGACCGGGTCGGCGGCGAGGTCGCCGAGGGCCTCGCCCGGATCTTCTCCTACACCCCGGCCGGTACCGAGACCGCCGAGCGCTCGGCCCGCACCGTCCTGACCGGCCGTGCGGCCCGCCAGTACGCGCAGCTGATCGCCCAGGTCCGCGCGAACCTGGTCGCCCAGAAGATCACCCTCACCACCCAGACCGTCCGCACCGGCGTGATCGAGCTCGACGGGGACCGCGCCCGCCTCCTCGTCTTCCTCGACCAGACCTCCCGGCGGGACGGGGGCGCGGTCACCTCCGCCGCCGCCCAGCTCACCGTCACCGCGCAGTTCCAGGACGACCGGTGGCTGATCACCGACATCAAGGCCCGCTGAGCCGCGAGCGGAAGAAGGAAGAACCCATGAAACGCCTGGTACGCACCACGACGGGCAGCCGGCCCGCGCTGGCCACGGCCCTCGTGCTCACCCTCGTCGCCGGCGGCTTCGCGGCCTGGCAGGGCCAGAGCTGGTACGCCGCCGCCCACGACGACTCCGCCGCCTACGCGGCGCAGCGCGACCGGGCGCTCGCGGCGGGACAGCAGGCGGTGCAGAACCTCAACACGCTCGACCACCGGCGTGTCGACCAGGGCCTCGACCTCTGGGAGTCCTCCACCACCGGGGAGCTCCACCAAGAACTCGTCCAGGGCCGCAAGGAGTTCGCCGGACAGGTCAAGGCGGCGCGGACGGTGACCAGCGCCCGGGTGCTCTCCGGCGCCGTCACCGAACTCGACGACCGGGCGGGCCGCGCCCGGATGCTCGTCGCCCTGCGCGTCACCGTCACGACGCCCGACGACAAGAGCACCGACAAGGACAGCCGCATGTTGGGCGAGCTGACCCGCGTCGACGGCCAGTGGATGCTCAGCGGCCTGGGCCAGGCCCCCGTGGGCGGTACGGCCTCCGGCGGCTGACCGGGCCCGTCCCGAGAGAGCCGCCCCCCGCCGAAAGGACTGACACGCACCATGTCGACGACCCGCCACCACCTCAACCGCCAGCGCCGCCGCCAGGCCCTCGGCGACCCCGCGTCCCCTTCCCCGGCCCGCCCCGCCGGGGACGTCCTCACGGAACCCGCGCCCGCGGAGCCCGTACGGGAGACCCCGGCGGAAGCCGCGGCGGACCGTGCGGGCGAACCCGCACGGAAGCCCGTACGCGAACGCGGACGGAAGCCCGGAGAAGAACCCCCGGGGGAGACCGGCGGGGAGGGTACGCCGCCGGCCCGGAAGGCGTCGGGCGGGCCGCGTCCTCGCCGCGCCGCGCCGCTGGTGGTCCTCTGCGTCCTGACCCTGCTCCTCGGCGGCTTCGCCGGATGGGCGCACAGCAGGGCGGGCGCGCTCCGGGGCGACCCGGAGCGCGCCAACACAGCCCTCACCGACCTCGCCCGCACCAGCGAGATCAAGGGCGCGACCGCCGAGGCCGTCGCCGCACTCTTCTCCTACGACCACGCGGCCCCGGACGCCTTCGAGAAGGCCGGGAAGACCTTCCTCACCGGCAAGGCCGTGGCCCAGCACCGCACCCTCTTCCGCGGCGTCCTCGAGCAGGCCGCCCGGCAGAAGATGGTGATCACCACCACGGTCACCGACAGCGCGGTCGAGCGCATCGACGGCGACCGCGCCCGGGTCCTCGTCTACGCCGACCAGAGCAGCGTCGCCACGGCCGGCGCCAAGAAGGGCGCGAAGCCCCAGGACCAGGGCGCCTACGCGGGCGCCATGTTCGCGGTCGACGTCGTCCGGCGCGACGGCCGCTGGCTGGTCGAGAACATCGACACCTTCGGCCGCTAGACAGTGATCGGGCCATCACCTGGGCGGAGCCGGAGCGGGTGGCCGTCCGGGCGAGGTGCCCGGCGGTCTCCCAGCGGTCCCACTCCAGCGAACCGGCCTTGCCGTCCCGGGCCCCCGGTACTACCGCCCCGTCCCCCCGAGGTGCGCCGCCCACGGGTAGTAGACGAAGGCGAAGGCCGCCGGGGCTCCCGTGACGCGGTTTCCGAGCCAGACGTCGTTCGTCAGTTGGATGCCCGGGAACATCGGGTTCGTCTCCTCCCGCAGCTGCCGCTCCATCCGGACGACCAGCTTCGCGCGGGCCGTCTCGTCCTTCGTGCCCACCGCCTCCGTGTAGAGGGCGTCGATGCCGCTGTAGCCGGACTGGTTGAAGCTGCCCCCGGTCACCGCCGTGATGCCGAGCCAGTCGAGCGGGTTCGGGATGTTGGGCCAGAACTGGGTGTAGAGCAGGTCCGTGCCGCCGCGCGTCGCCGGGTCGTACAGATAGTTCGAGTATCCGGTCGCGGGGACGACGTCCAGCTGGAAGTTCAGGCCGATCTTGTCCGCCGCGTCCTTGACGCCGATGCCGAGTTGCTGGGTCTCGGCCTGCTGGGGGACGACCAGGCTGATCCGCTGGGACCTGACGGCGGCCGGGACCGTGGCCAGGAGCTTCTTCGCCTCCTTGATCCTCGGGGTGCCGTCCGTCCTGACCGTGTCCGCGTACGCGGTCAGGCCCGCCTTCGCGAAGCCGTACGCCGCGGGCACGGTCTGCAGGGCGGCGGGGGTGCCCTCGCCGGCGTACACCTGGCTCCCGATGCCCTTCCAGTCGATGGCCATCTGGAGCGCCCGGCGCACGTCCGCGTTCCCCATCGCGCCCTTCGGGTTCGCGACGACGAGCGTGACGGCGAGCGGTGCGGGGCCCGAATAGAGCCTGCCGGCCGTGGATGCGCGTAGCAGCGGGAGTCCCGCGGTCGGCGGCTGGTACGTGCCGTCGATCTGGCCGGAGAGCAGGCCCGAGGTGATCGCGGAGTCGTCGGTGAGGAAGGTGAAGTCGATGTTCTTCACCTTCAGCGGGAGTTCGCTGTTCCAGTAGCCGTCGTAGCGGCTCGCGCTGATCGACTGCCCCCGCTTCCACCCGGCGTACTTGTACGGGCCGGTGCACATGACGCCGACGTCCGGCGTGCCGACCTTCTTGCCGTGCCGCTCGTAGAACTCCTTCTGGACGACGACGCCCGCGTAGCTCGCGAGCTCGTCGTTGAAGAGGTAGTCGGGGCGCTTGAGCTTGACCGTGACCTCGTCTTCACCCGTTCTCGTGACCGAGTCGACGTTTCGGTAGAGATAGCCGTAGAAGCCGGTGGCGTCCGTCAGGTGGTGGTTCATGCTCCACGCGACGTCCTCGGCGGTCATCGGGGAGCCGTCCCAGAAGGTCACGCCGGAGCGGATCCGGTACACCCAGGTCTTCGGATCGGGGTTCGTGTACGAGGTCGCCAGGTTGGGCTTGATGGTGAAGTCGGGCGTCTGGACGAACAGGGTCTCGCACATGTTCGAGTTGATCATATTCGGCGTGTAGTCGGCCGCGTGGAAGGGGTCCACGGTCTGCGGCTCGCCCTGGAAGACGTTCCAGGTGATCTTCTCCACCGTGCCGGTGCCCGGGGGCGTGAAGGTCGTGAGGGAGGCGGCGGAACCGGCGCCTCCGACAGCCGCCCCACCGGTACAGCCGGTCAAGCCGAAGGTCAGGGCGAGGGTGAGAGCGAGGGCCGTGCCTGTGGCGGAGGCCCCGGGTGTCGCGAGGAAGCCCCGTCCGCGCGGGCGGTGTCGTGCGGTCATGGCGCTACTCCAGGCGAGGTGGTGGGGCCCGTGAGGGTCTCGGGGTTCCAGCCGGTGCGCGGGACGCTGTCGCGCAGCAGACGGGTGTAGGGGTGGGAGGGGTTGTCCAGGACCTCGGCGGTGGGCCCCTGCTCGACGACGACGCCGTGCCGCATGACGATCGTGTCGTCCGTGACCTGCCGGATGACGGCGAGGTCATGGCTGATGAACAGGTAGCTCACGCCCCGCTCCCGCCGGATGTCCGCGAGCAGGTTGAGGATCTGCGCCTGGATCGAGACGTCCAGGGCGGACACCGCCTCGTCGAGGATCAGCACCTCCGGATCCGCGGCGAGCGCTCGGGCGATGGCGACGCGCTGCCGCTGCCCGCCCGACAGGGACCGCGGCAGCGCCGCGAGCTGGCGGTCGTCCAGCCCGACGAGCCCGGCCAGTTCGGCGACCCGCGCCCTCGTCCCCGTACGCCCGAGGCGGGAGTGGACGCCGACGACCTCCGCGAGGCAGTCGCCGACGCGCTGGCGCCGGTCGAGCGAGGTGTACGGATCCTGGAAGACGATCTGGACGTCCCTGCCGCGCGAGCGGCGGGCGCGGGCCGAGCGCGCGGGCCGGGTGCGGTCCTCGCCCCGCACCGTGATCCGCCCGCCGGACGGCCGCTCCAGGCCGATGATCATGCGGGCCGTCGTCGTCTTGCCGGAGCCCGACTCGCCGACGATGCCCAGGGAACCGCCCGCGGCCAGAGTGAAGCTCACATCGGCCACGGCGGTGGCGCGAGCGGGCCCGTGACCGAAGGTCTTGGTCAGGTGCTCGACCACGAGCAGGGGTTCGGTCATCGCTGGACCTCCTCGTCCGAAGCGGCGGCGGTGGCGGAGGCGGCGGTGGTGGCGGTTGGCGCCGACGACAGCAGGCGGCCCCGCAGGCCGGGCATCCGGACGCAGCCGGTAAGCCCCTCACCGACCCGCAGCAGGGGCGGCGCCCCCTCCGCGCACCGGTCCTCCGCGAAGCCGCAGCGCGGGGTGAACGCGCACCCGTCCGGCGCCTCGTACGCGGTGGTCGGGTGCCCGGCGATCGCGGGCAGCCGCTCCACGCGCCGGCCGATCTCGGGGCGCGCCCGTACCAGCGCGGCGGTGTACGGGTGGAGCGGGTCCTCGTGCAGCCGCGTCGAGGGCTGCCGCTCCATCACCCGGCCCGCGTACAGGACGATCGTCTCGTCGCAGACGGCGCCCGCGAGTTCCAGGTCGTGCGTGATGAAGAGCATCGCCATGCCGTACTCGCGCTGCATCCGGCGCAGCAGCCCCATCACCTCCGCTTGCGTGGTGACGTCGAGCGCGGTCGTCGGCTCGTCCGCCAGCACCAGGCGCGGCCGGGCGGCGACCGCGGCGGCGATCATCACCCGCTGGAGCAGCCCGCCGGACAGCTCGTGCGGATACTGCCGCAGCCGGCGTTCCGGATCGGAGATCCCGACCTCGGCCAGCAGCTCCCGCGCGCGCCCGCGCGCTACGGCCTTCGGCATCCGGTCGTTGAGGCGCATCGCCTCGGTGAGGAAGTCACCGATGGTGCGGACGGGATTGGTGTGGGCCCGCGCGTCCTGGAAGACCATCGCCACGTCCTTCGCCCGGTACGCGCGCAGGGCCTCGGCGCGCAGGTCGAAGACGTCGGCGCCGTCGAAGCGCACCCGGCCGGCCACCTCGGCGCCGTCCGGGAGCAGCCGCGCGACGGTCCGTACCGTCATCGACTTGCCGGAGCCGGACTCGCCGACCAGACCGAGCGTCCTGCCCTCGGCCAGCGAGAACGAGACGTCGCGCAGCACCGTACGGAGCTCGCCCGCGACGGGCAGCCGGACCGTCAGGTCCTCGACTTCGAGCAGTGCGTTCACGAGCGTGCCTCCCAGCGCTCCGTGAGCCGGTCGCCGAGCGTGTTGACGGCGCCGACCGTGATGACGATGAGCGCGCATGCGAGCAGCGCCTCCTGCGGGTGGCCCTGGAGCACGCCGGCCATGCCGGTGCCGACCATGGCGCCCCAGTCCGACGTCGGCGGCTGCACCCCGAGGCCGATGAACGAGAGCCCGGCGAGGTCCATCAGCGCGAAGCCGAAGGCGAGCGTCGCGTTGGCGACGATCAGCCCGCTCACGTTGGGCAGGATGTGCCCCAGCGCGATCCGCAGCCCGTGCACCCCCTGTACCTGGAGCGCCGCCACGTACGGCAGGTTGCGCTCGCGCAGCGCCGCACTTCGCACGATCCGGGCGATGTACGGGACGTACGCGACCGACAGCGCCACGATCGCCGCCGGAAGTCCGGAGCCGAACAGCGCGGTCGCCAGGATCGCGAGCAGCAGCCCCGGGAACGCGAACACGGCGTCGACGACCCGGACCACCAGCTGGTCGAACCAGCCGCCGAACCACACGGCCGCCAGCGCGAGCGCCGTCCCCAGCAGCGTCGAGACCGCCACGACGAGGAACGGGCCGGTCAGCGCCGTCCGGGAGCCGGTGATCAGCCGCGAGAGAAGATCCCGGCCGGTGGCGTCGGTGCCCAGCAGGTGCGCGCCGCCCGGGCCCTGGTACGCGCCGGAGAAGTCGATCGCGTTCGGCGGCTGGGGCGCCAGGACCGGGGCGAGGAGCGCGCAGAGCACCACGCAGCCGAGGAGGACCAGGGCCGTCCAGCCGGACGTACCGATCCCTCCGGTCGCGCCGGGGCGTCGGGCGCGCCGGGGGCGCCACGCGCGCTTCACGGCGCGGGGTCCGGTGCCGGGCCCGGAACGCGGCCCGTCGGGGTGTACCGCCGCTGTCGCGCTCATGAGTCCTTCTTCCCGATCGACACCCGCGGGTCGAGCAGTGTGTAGGCGATGTCGATGAGGGTGTTCAGCACGATGAAGGCGGCGACGTACACCAGGCAGATCGCCTGGACGACCGGGAAGTCCTTCTGCTGCACCGAGTTGACGAGGGACTGGCCGAGCCCGCCGAGCTGGAAGACCTGCTCCACCACGACGCTTCCGGCGATCAGGCCCGCGATCGTGAGACCGGCGACGGTCAGCACGGGCATCGCCGCGTTGCGCATGACGTGCCGGCGCACGACGGCCCGGCGGGGGAGCCCCCGGCTGATCGCCGTCTGTACGTGGTCGGCGGCCAGCTCCGCCCGTACGGCGGTCTGGGCGAGCCGCGCGACGAACGCGACGGACGCCAGGGCGAGCGCCAGCGACGGGAGGGCCAGGTGGTAGAGCTGGTCGAACACGCCGCTGCCCGCGCCGAACACCGGGAACCAGCCGAGGTTCACGGCGAACACGATGATCAGGACCACCGCGCCGACGAAGGTCGGCACCGCCATGAGGCCCGTGGCGCCCGCCATCGCCGACCGGGACACCCAGCCGGGCCTGAGCCCGGCGAGCGTGCCGATGGCCAGACCGCACAGCAGGACGATCGCCGCGGCCATCACGACGAGCAGCGTGGTCACCGCGGCACGGCCGCCGACCAGCGTGGACACCGGCTGGTTGTAGACGATCGAGGTGCCGAAGTCACCGTGCAGCACCCCGCCGAGCCACCGCAGGTACTGCTCCCAGATGGAGTCGTCGAGATGGTATTCGGCCTTGATCGACGCGATCGCCTCGGGGCTCATCGTGCGCCCGTGCGTGAGGTACGTGAGCGGGCTGCCGGGCGCGGCGAACAGCGCCCCGAAGACGACCAGGCTCGCGATCAGCAGGGTGACCGCCAGACCCGCGAGGCGTACGGCCACGAAGCGCGTGACCGCCGCGACGGGGCGCTTGCGGGTCGGCGGCGCGGGTGGCGGCGTCGCCGCTCCCGCCGCCGTCGCCCCCTTCGTAGCGGCGTCGTTCATCTCTCCTCCTCCGGCCGCGCGTGGTGGACGGCGCGCCCGCCCACGACCGTGCGCAGCACGCGGGTGTCGAGCAGCTCGTCGAGCGGGCGGGAGAAGATGTCCCGGTCGAGCACGACGAAGTCGGCGTAGAGCCCTTCCGTGAGGCGCCCGTGCAGGTGCTCGGAGCGGCTCGCCCAGGCGGCGTCGCGGGTGGCGTGCACGATCGCGTCGGCCAGCGGCAGCGCGTAACGGGCGATGTTGGCGGGCAGCGAGGGGTCCAGCGCCGAGCGCCGGGTCGCCGCGATGAACATGTTGGGCAGCGGGGCGTGCGGCGAGGTGGGGGAGTCGGTGCCGAGCACGAGCGTGGCGCCCGCCTCGGTCATCTCCGGCCACGGGAAGCCGCGGTCCGCGCGCTCGTCACCGAGGACGCGGCGCCAGTTCTCCTGTATGGCCGGATCCGCGTGTACGGGCTGCATGCTCGCCGTGATGCCGAGGGCGGCCAGCCGCTGGATGTCCTCGGGGTCGACGACCTCCAGATGCTCGATGCGGTGGCGGCGCTCCCGGGGACCGTTGAGCGCGACGGCGTGCTCGACGGCGCCGATCGCCACCCGCGTGGCCTCGTCGCCGATCGCGTGCATGGCGACCTGGAGACCTGCGGCGTCGGCGGCGGCCACGACGGGGGCGAGTTCGGCGAGGCTCCAGATCGGGTCGGCGTTCGTGCCGTCCACGTACGGCTTGCCGAGGGAGGCTGTACAGCCGTCGACGGTGCCGTCGACCATGACCTTGATGCCGGTGACCCGCAGGAACGGCGTGGCGTCGCTGGCGGCGAGCTCGGCGACCCGCGCGACCTGGGCGAGGTTGTCGGCCTCGTCGCCGGTGGGCTGGACGCGCCAGAACGCGCTGATACGGGTGGTCAGGGCGCAGTCCGCGTCGGCGCGGCGCATCGCCGCGTAGTCGTCCTCGTTGAGCGCCATCTCGGTCGAGCCGACGATCCCGGACTCGGCGTACGCGGCGAGGGCGACGGTCAGGGCCTCGTCCCGGTCGGCCTCGGTGGTGAAGCCGTCGAGCACCGGCCAGACGAGACGGTGCATCGCGGTCTCGTCGACCAGGCCGGTGGCGGCGCCCCGCGCGTCGCGGTGGACCGTACCGCCGGGCGGGGAGACGGTGGCATCGTCGATGCCGGTCTCTTCGAGGGCCGCCGAATTCAGCCAGATCGAGTGGAAGTCGTACGCCTGCGCGTAGACGGGCCGGTCGGCGACGACCGCGTCGAGCATCCCGCGGTCGGGGGCGCCGCCGGGGATGTCGCCGTGCTTCCAGCCGGTGGCCAGCACGCGGGGCGCGTCCGGATGCGCGTGCGCCCAGCGGTCGATCCGGCGCTGGATCTCGGCCACCGAGTCGGCGCCCCAGAGGTTCACCTGGGCCGCGGCCTCACCGGTGCCGACCACGTGGGCGTGGCCGTCGACGAAGCCGGGCAGGACGGTCGCGCCGCCGAGGTCGTGGACCCGGGCGTCCGGCCCGGCCACGCGGGCGGCGGTGGCCTCGTCGCCGACGTAGGCGATCCGCTCGCCCACCACGACGAGGGCCTCGGCGCGGGCGCGGCGGTCGGAGGTGAAGACGCGGGCGTTGCGGTAGAGCTGGGCGGGCGGGGGCGTGTCGAGCGGGGTGAGGCTGTCGTCCATGGGGTTCCTCGGAGCAGGTGGGAAGGGCAGGAAGAGCACGGCGAGGGACGGATGGGTCAGAACAGGTCGAGGCCCTCGCGGGCCGCGGTGTCGGGGGTGCCGGCCCGGTACGCGAGGGCGAAGCCGGGAAGGTCGAGGGCCGCGGTGAGCAAGGTGCCCCACTGCTCGTGGCGCGGCTCGGCCGGATCGGCGCGCACGCACACGACCGCGTCGGCCCCCTCGGCGCCGCAGAACGCCGCCGCGCGCTCGGGAGCGGAGCGGCCGGTCATGCCGCCCCGTACGGCGAGGGCGTGCGCGTACCGCTCGACCGACACCGACTCCGGCACGGTGATGCCACCGCCCGCGAGCCCGGCGTCGAGGAAGTGGTTGGTGTGGAGCAGCCAGCCGTCGGCGCCGGGTTCCAGTACGGCGGTCCCGGAGGGGGACATCTCGATGGAGGCGGCCTCGGTGCGGTCGGTGTCCTCCTCGGCACGGTCCTCGGCGCGACCGCCCCGGTAGGAGACGACGGTCAGCACGGTGGAGGCGCTCACCTCGGCGGAGGCGACGATGTCGCGGGCCTCCGCCACCGTCGTCGCCTCCTCCAGGACGCGGCGCGCGACCGCGTGGACGGGCACGCCGCCGGCGGAGCTGTCGGAGCGGTGCCGCAGGATGTTGAAGTGCAGGCCGAGCCCGGCGTCGTTGAGCCCGATCTTGGCGGCGGTGCCGAACTCGGTGAAGAGCTTCACCCGGCGCCCGGCGCCGGTCACCAGGGACAGCAGCAGACCGTCCGGCGTCAGCGAGTCGTGCCAGTCCCAGGTCTGGATCGTCTCGGGCGGGCCGCCGGCGGGCGGTGCGTACACGGCGGTCGTGCACTCGCCCTTCGAGGGTGCCGACGCCGCGGCGAGGATCTCGGTACGGGCGCCGACCGCGGCCACCCGCCACGCCTCGACGCCCGCCGCCCCGGCGATCGCGTCGGACTCCTCGGCGAGCGCCGGGTACCAGTCGCGCAGGGCGTCGTGACTGCGCGCCGTGATCTCGCGGACGGTGGCGTCCGGGATGCCCGACAGCGCGAAATGCTCCAGGTAGCGGGCGCCGACGTCACGCACCCGCTCCCCGCACAGCGTGCCGATCTCGTGGCCGCGCTCGCGGGGGTCGGTGGCGGTCGAGCGCAGGATGTGCAGCTTCATAGAGTTCGCAGACCTTTGCCTTGTGAGGCCCATCACAGGGGGAACGGCCGCCACGCTAGGCAGGTAAAACGTTTAATACAACGGTCGAAGTCAATCCGCCGGCTTCCCCGACGTCACCTTCCGCACTCTCCGTCTACCAGGAGGTCCCTGTGGCCCGCTCGAAGGGCGTGACCATCCGCGACGTCGCCCAGCGCGCCGGCGTCTCCGTCGCCGCGGTCTCGATGGCGCTCAACGGCACCGGGACGCTGAGCCAGGCGACACGGCTGCGCGTCCGCGCGGTGGCCGAGGAGATGGACTACCAGGCCGACGCCCTCGCGCGCGGGCTGCGCCGGGCGTCGGTCGGGGCGATCGGGCTGGTCATGCGGTCACTCGACTCGCTGGGCGAGTACGCGCCGCGCGGCGTCGACGTGTTCACCCGCTACATCGGCGCCGTCTCGGCGCAGGCGATGGACCGCGGCCTCAGCGTGATGCTCGTACCCGACCCGACCAGGCGCCCGACGCCGCCGCTCGCTCTCTCGCTCGACGGCTACATCGTGACGATGCCGCACCTGGACGACCCGGTCGTCGCCCTCCTCGAACGCCGGGGGATCCCGTACGTCACGCTGGGACGCGACCCCGGCCGCCCGGACTTCACCGACTGGGCCACCGAGAACGAGAACGTGAGCTTCCGGCGCGTCTACGAGCACTTCGCGGCCAACGGCGCACGCTCCGTCGCGCTCGTACGCGGGACCGACCGGAACGCCTGGAACATCGACAGCGAGGCGACGTACCGCGCGTGGTGCGAGGGCGCGGGGATCGCGCCCCGCGTGTACGCGTCGGCGGAGCGCGACGGCGAACGGGGCGGCGAGCGCGTCGCGCACGCCCTCGTCGACGACGGCGTGCCGGACGCGATCCTGTGCCACACGGGTCGCCAGGCGGCCGGAGTGCTGGCGGGCCTCACGGCCCGCGGCGTCGCCGTGCCCGAGTGCACGATGCTGGCGGCGGCCTCGGACTCCGAACACACCCGGCACAGCCGCCCCGCGATCTCGTCGGTCGAACTCCACGTCGCCGACACGACGTTGGCACTCCTCGACCTCCTCCAGGCCCGCATCGCCGGCGAACCGAGCAAGGGCCCGATCCTGACGACCTCTCGCTTCCGCGCCCGCGCGTCGACGCGACGCGCCCAGCCGGGTGCGGGTGGCTGAGCGGGCCGGGCGGGCACGCGCCCCTGGACACCTCACGCATCGCGAGCCATGATCACGACATGACCCGCCTCCGCCGAAAGGCCCATGCCGCGTAGCCGCCCGGGGCGGCTACGCGCCCAGCACGCGACACCCCGCCGGCCCGGTCGGCGACGGTACGCCCGCGCGAGCCGGCCGCACCTCACCGGTCCGCGCGAACACCCCGTCCGGATCGACGGCCTGTCCCCCCGTACGGCCCTCGCCGTGCACCGCGCGGAGACGGGCACTCCACCGGGGGAGACGGACCTGCGCCCGGGTGACACCGGGATCGCCCTGCGGTGCTACCGGGCGTTCCTGGCGGAACCGGGCCGCTACCTCTACCCCCGGAGGACCCCTTGCGGCTGCGAGGACTGCGAACGCGCGCAGAATGTGGCCGCCGCCCGGGACGTCCTGTCCGAGGTCCTGCCCCGGCTCCCGCCCGGCGCGCGCCGGGAACTCGCGACGCTGCTGGCGGGACTGGACGAGGAACTGCGGCGCCGGACCCTGCCCGACCCGTTCGCGCACCGGCAGCCCTGGTACCGGGCGGGACGAGAGTGGTGGCACTACAGGCTGTACGACGAGTCGAGCCACCTCTGAGGTCGGGCCGCCGGCCGTCCGCGACGGGTCTCACCGGACCCGGCGGTGCCGCCGGTCCGGCCGAAGGATCCGAACCGATACCGGGAGTCAGGCCGCGACGAGCTCCTGCTCGCGGTCCGGCGTCTTGACCTTGGGCTTCTTGTTCGGCAGCGAGAGGCGGAAGACCTTGTGCCACGCGGAGAACACCTGCTTGGGCAGCGGCCCGGTGACGTACTCCAGCTCGTACTTCTCGAACAGCGCGCGCACCTTCACCGCGACCTCGGCGTACCGGTTGCTCGGCAGGTCCGGGAACAGGTGGTGCTCGATCTGGTGCGACAGGTTGCCGGTCATGAAGTGCATGGCCCTGCTGCCGCTGATGTTCGCCGAGCCCATCATCTGGCGCAGGTACCACTGGCCGCGCGTCTCGCCCTCGATCGACCGGCGCTCGAAGACCTTCACGCCCTCGGGGAAGTGCCCGCACATGATCACCGAGTGGGACCAGATGTTGCGGACCAGGTTCGCGGTGAACGTGGCGGCGAGCGTGGTGAGGAACGACGGGCCCGACAGCAGCGGGTGGATCACGTAGTCCTTGAGCACCTGCTTGCGGATCTTGCGGCCCACGGCCTTGGCCCGCGCGCGGAACTCCGGGTTCTTGCGGCGGCGCTTGTGCAGGTTCTTGCCGAGCTCCAGGTCGTACGCTGCGATGCCGTACTCGAAGAAGCAGGCGTTGATGAAGTTCCACAGCGGCTGGCCGAGGTGGAACGGGTACCACCTTTGGTCCTCGTCGACGCGCATGATGCCGTAGCCGAGGTCGTTGTCCTTGCCGATCACGTTGGTGTACGTGTGGTGCAGCTCGTTGTGCGAGTGCTTCCACTGCTCGGACGGCGAGACGTGATCCCACTCCCAGGTGGTGGAGTGGATCTTCGGGTCCCGCATCCAGTCCCACTGGCCGTGCAGGATGTTGTGGCCGATCTCCATGTTGTCCATGATCTTCGCCACGGACAGACCGGCGGTGCCGAGCAGCCACGCGGGCGGGAAGAACGAGAACAGCAGCACGCCCCTGCTGACCAGCTCGAGCTTGCGCTGCGCCGAGATGACCTTACGGATGTAGGCGGCGTCCTTCTCGCCACGGTCGGCGATCACCTCGTCGCGGATCGCGTCCAGCTCGCGGCCAAGCTCCTCGATCTGCTCCGCGGTCAGGTGGGCGGTGGGGTCGATGGCGGTCAAGGTGTTCCTACCGTTCGATGTCGCAGGGGCCCGCCGCGGCGGACACGCAGGTCTGGATGAGGACACCAGGCTCGGCCTCGGTGATCTCGCCGGTACGCAAGTCGCGGACGGCGCCCGCCTTGAGCGGTGTGACGCAGCCGAAGCAGATTCCCATGCGGCACCCGGACGGCATGAGCACGCCGGCCTCCTCGCCGATGTCCAGCAAGGGCGTGGCGCCGTCCGCGTCGACGGTCTTGCCGGTGGCGCTGAACGTGACCTCGCCGCCGTCGCCGGCGACGACGATGCCGGGGCGGAAGCGTTCGGTGTGCAGGCGCTCTTGTACGGCGTGCTCGGTCCAGTGTCTTTCGGCGGCGTCGAGCAGGCCCGCGGGCCCGCAGGCCCAGGTCTCGCGCTCGGCCCAGTCGGGCACCAGTTCGTCGAGGCGGGCGATGTCGAGCATGCCGTCTGTGTGGGTGTGCACCTCGGTGAGCCGCAGTTTCTTGTCCGCGACCAGGTCGTGCAGTTCGTCGCGGAAGATCACGTCTTGCGGCTGTGGCGCGCAGTGGACCATGACGACGTCGTCGAACTCGATGTCGCGCAGCATGCCCATCACCGGCGTGATGCCGCTGCCGGCCGTCAGGTAGAGCACCTTGGCGGGTTTGGCCTGCGGCAGGACGAAGTCACCGGTTGCCTGGCCGAGCTGGACCAGCGTGCCCGGTTTCGCCCTGCGGACCAGGTGGTTGCTGACCTTGCCGTCCGGGATCGCCTTCACGGTGATCGTGACGCGGCCGTCCGGGCGGTTTGTCGGCGAGGTGATGGAGTAGGCACGCCACAGGCGCACCCCGTCGACGTCGACCCCGATCCGCACGTACTGACCGGCCGTGTGGCCGCGCCAGCCCCTTCCCGGCCTGATCACGATGGTCGCGGCGTCATCCGTCTCGGGGTGCACGGCCTCGATGCGCCCCCGCAGGTCTGCTCCCGCCCGCAGGGGGCTGACCAGGTCGAGGTAGTCCGACGGCAGCAGCGGCGTCGTGATCGTCTCCAGCAGTTTCCACGCCCTACTGCGGAGGGCTGCACTCGTCATGACCCCAGCTTGATGCGCTTCAAGGGGTAAAGTCCTGACCAAAAGATGTAAATTTGATCGGCTGAATTGTTCGCAGGGAATAAAGCATGAGCTATCCCATCCGGAGGGTCACCGACCTGGCCCTGGACCAGGCAACGGTCACCGCGCTTCGGGCCGCGCTGAAGACCACCGCCGACGAGGTCGTCCAGGCGATCATCGACGAGGTCCCTCCCTACGCCAACGCTCTCGCGGGCCGCATGGGCGTCACCATCCGCCGAGCCGTCCGCACCGCCCTGGGGCACTATCTGGACCTCGCGAGCGGGAACGCCACAGGCGGCGACGCCGGTGACGCGGCCTACGAGCTGGGCCGCGGCGAGGTGCGCGACGGACGTTCGATGGACGCCCTGCTCAGCGCCTACCGCGTCGGCGCCCGTGTGGCCTGGCGATGCCTGGCGGCGGGTGCCGTACCCGCGGGGCTGCCCGCCGCCGAGGTCGCCAAGTTCGCCGAGCTGACCTTCGCCTACATCGACGAGCTCTCCGCGGCGAGCGCCGCGGGTCACGCCGACGAACTGGCCGCCCGGGGCAGGGCCCACGAGCGTCACCTGGAACACCTGGCCCGCGACCTCCTCGCCGGCGCGAGCCCGGACGTGCTGCTGGCCTCCGTTCAACGGGCCGGGTGGCAGCCTCCGGTTTCGCTGACCGCCGTCTTGCTGCCTGCCGCCCAGGCCCGGCCCGCCTACCGCACGCTCGACCCGAACACCCTCGTCCTCGACGATCTGCCGGACGCCTCCGGTGTGCTACTCGTCCCCGATGCCGACCGGCCACATCTCCTGCGGCAGCTCACCGACCGCACCGCCGTGGTCGGCCCGGCCCGGCCATGGATCCGTGCATCGGCCTCGTACGAACGAGCCGCACGCGCGCGCTCCCTCTCCTCCGACATCCGCGACACCGAGGACCACCTGCCCGAGCTGGTGCTGAGCGCTGACGTGGACGCGTTCGCGGATCTGCGGGCCCGAGCCCTCGCGTCGTTGCGGACCTTGCCTGTCGCGACCGCACGGCGACTGGAGGAGACGTTGCGGGCGTGGCTGCTCTACCAGGGCAGGCGGGACGAGGTGGCGGCGGCGTTGTTCGTCCATCCCCAGACCGTCCGGTACCGGATGTCGCAGCTGCGGGAGCTGTTTCCGGATCTCGCATCGCCACAGCGGGTCCTTGAACTGACGCTGGCGGTCGGTCTTCGGGTCAGCTGACGCGTACTTCGCCCGTCCACGACCGAGTCCGCGAGCGGTCCACTACGGCCCGTGTATGCAATCGACGCTGAGAATTTGGTGCCGTTCTTGTGAACCTGCACGAGGTGTAGGGTCCCGTCCGGCGCCGGTCAGGTCCGTTCTCTCCTGCCAGGTGGCGGACACCCAGTGGCCGGGATGCGTCCTCCGGCTGATAGTGATGTCGTGGTGCATCGAGTGACCTCCCCCACGGTCAGGGCACGCCGGCGGTATGCCCGCCGCGGACGTCCGCCGGCCAACGCATCACCGGGGGCGGCGCGGCGGCCACCTGGTCTCGGCGAATCCTTGGCGCCCTGGGCAACGGCATTGACGGCCATCGCCGCAGCGATCGGCCTGTTCTTCAGCGCCACGGTGGCGTCGTCGAGCGTCGACGCGACACGCAGGCAGTTGGACCAGGACGAGCGGCAACAGGCTGGGAGGGTCGGCTACTGGACCGAGTCGGCCGGCGAGCTTGCCGAGACGGTCATCATCGTGAACCGCTCGCTGGATCCGGTGACCAACGTCGAGCTGTGGTGGTACGCGCCGGACGCGAACATCGACCCTGCCAAGCATGAATGGGTCTTCATGGCCTTCGAGACCATCCCACCCTGCACCCGAATGGTCTTCGATCACCGAGCCCTCGACGAATTCCTTCTGAGCCACTTCGGGATCGAGCAGGGCGGGGCCCCGGTCCGGGCGATCCAGTTCATCGACAGCGACGGGCGGCAGTGGTTGCGCGACCCGACGGCGCTCCGTGCGGCCGAATACGAAAGGGAGGATGGCGAGGACGTCGGCGATGCGCCTGCTCGCCAGGAGCCCGCCGAGCACTGCGACAAGTGAGCACCCCACGGCGGTTGCGGGCGATGCGTCGGTCGGGCGCGACGCGCTTCCCTCGCAGAGCTCTACGGTGAGGGCGAGAGGCGAAGGCTGCTGACGTGCCCGTCTCAGCCACGTGGCCGAGTGGCCACGCAATGGCCAACCGGCCTGAGATTTGGCGACGAAATCCGCGACCTTACCCGAGGGCTGTGGGGCCTCGCCGCTCGTGGCACTGGGCGGGGTCGCTGACCGGCGGTTCTTCCGCCGTCTCGGGTGGACGGCACGCTGTTCCGTCTCACGGAGGTGGCATTTCCTCGCGGATTCTGCCGATCGGTCGGGACGGACGAACCGGTGATCCGACGTTTCGCTGACCGATGACGCGTTCGGTGCCGAGGCTGTCCCGTAATCCAACAGCGGTATTCGTCCGGGCTCTTCCCGTGGCGTGTAGTCGGGTCATGCCTGGTCGGTCCATGCCGGTGTGTGGGGAGGCCGCTTCGGTGGGCGCTCTCCCCAGCTGTGTTTCACACGGTGAGGTGCTGCTTTGCGTCGGAGCCGGTGGTGGGCTCGGTGGTGATGCCGTGCTGTTCGTCTTCGGGGCGGCCCCTCTTGGGCAGCAGGAAGGTGATTGCGAAGAAGACCACCAGCAAGCATGCCTGGACGATCAGCGCGCGGTGGAAGCCGCCGGTGAAATCACCGGTCTTGGCCTGGGCGAAGAACACCGACCCGAAGACCGCGACGCCGATGGAGCCGCCGACCGCCTGGACCGCCGACAGGACACCGGAGGCGGATCCGATCTCGTCGTCGTCGACCGCGGCCAGGATGAAGCTGAACAGGGCGGCGATCACCATGCCGGCGCCGATGCCCGCCACTGCCACGCCGGGAGCGATGTCCCAGATCGAGAACGAGGCGGCGTCGAGGCCGTCGAGCTCGAACCACAGCACGGCCGCGCCGGCCAGCTGGACCAGCGGTCCGATCTGGAGCACCTTGCGGCCGATCTTGTCGGCGAGGAACGCACCGCTGATGGCGCCGCCGATCGCGGTTCCCACCGCGAGGGGCAGGTTGCCAAGGCCCGCGTCGCCGGCGGTGAAGTGGTGGCCGATCTGGAGGAACAGGGTCAGTACGAGCTGGGTGCCGATGAGCCCGCCGAAGAACAGAGCGATGCCTCCGAGGCCGACGGTGAAGGCCGGCTTGCGCAGCAGGCCCGGGGTGACCAGCGGCTCGCGGCCCGCGGCGGCCGTGCGGCGCTGCTGGAGGGCGAAGAGGGCGAAACCGATCACGGAGAGGGCCATGGACAGCCACGTCCACAGCGGCCAGCCGTTCTCCTGCCCCTGGTTGAGCGGCAGCACCAGCAGGGCGCAGGACGCCACGACCAGGGCGGCGCCGGTCATGTCGACCCGGACCGTGCGGTCGCCCGCCTTCCTGGGCACGAACTTCGCGGCGACGATCAGTGCCGCGATGCCGATGGGCAGGTTGATCAGGAACACTGACCGCCAGCCCAGGCCGAAGAAGTCGCCCTCGATGAGGAAGCCGCCCAGGACCGGGCCGATGATGCCGCCCAAGCCGAGAACGGGTCCGAAGATCGCGAAGACCTTGGTGAGCTCGGGGCCGGAGAAGTTCTCCCGCAGCAGGCCCAGCCCCTGGGGCAGCAGCATCGCTCCGGCGGTGCCCTGCAGCAGACGGAAGGTGATCAGCGACTCGATGCTCGGCGCGACCGCGCACAGAAGCGAGGCCGCGGTGAACGCCGCGAGTCCGATCAGGAACATCCGGCGTCGGCCGTAGCAGTCTCCGAGCCGGCCGCCGAGCACGAGACCGGCGCCCAGGGTGAGGGCGTAGCCGCCGATCACCCACTGCAGCCCGACGGAACCGGCACCGAGGGACTTCTCCAGGTCCGGCCCGGCGACGTTGACGATCGAGGCGTCCAGGAGATCCATGATCTCCGCGAGGATCATCACCGCCAGGATCAGCCACCGCCACCGGTAGGGCTCGGTCGTCTGCTCGGGGGTGGGGGACGGGTCACGCATTCCAGATACCTCCATGGTGAAGTAATTCCATGGTGAAGGTAAAGTGGTGGCGGTAGGTTGTCAACGCGGAGTGGCCGTGCGGCAGGAGCGGAGGGCGGAGGCGTGGAGGAAGCGGTGCGCGACGGTGTCGCGGAGCAGCGTGAGCGGTTGATGGAGTTGCTGAGGATCTACGGCGGCCACTACGCCGAGCTCAGCCGGCGCTTCGCCGCCTGGCTGGGCCTGCACGCCACCGACGCAACCGCGGTCCTGGAGATCGCCGCTGCCGAGGAGCGCGGCGCCCCGCTGTCGCCGGCGCGGCTGAGCGAGCGGATCTCCCTGTCCACCGGCGCCACCACCGCGCTGCTGAACCGTCTCGAAGCGGCCGGGCACATCACCCGCACCCGCGAGCACTCCGACCGGCGCATCGTCACGCTGCGCAGCGGAGCACATGTCCGGGAGCGGGCGGACGAATTCTTCGGCCCGCTCGCCGGCCGTCTCGACGCCTCGATGGCCCCCTATCCGCCCCAGTTTCTGGAGCGGTTCGAGCAGTTCATGGCCGATCTGAACGCCACCATGGACGCCCACCTCGCCGAGCGGAGCCGGTGACACCGTGCCCCTCCGGCGTCCTTGAGGACCGCCGAAGCCGGAGGGCGCCACAGGTGGCCGTCAGTGCGAGATTGCGGAGGGTCTCACCGTCGGTGGATCTCGTCCGGAAGGAGCTTCGGAGAGCCGGGGTCGGATTCCGCCATGGTCGTCCGTCTGCCTGTGCGGGGCTACCGCCACTTCATGGCCGGCGAGATGTCACCGTGGCTTCACGTGACCCCGCGTCGGTCATCTCGCCCGCGGCCGCCGGCCGGACGGGTGTTCCCGTCGCAGATCAGGCGCCGGAGACGGTGCTGCGCGGCCATCATCACCCCACCGCAAAGTGGTTGACCAGCAAGATGCCGTGCTCGACCTGCGGATCTCCGATGGATGGCACACGTGCCAACCTGGTGCCATCGCGGCTGAGACCGTGCCGCGGAATCTTGGACCCTACAACAAGGGCCCACTCCGAGAGTTCGCCTCAGGCGGACAGGAAGAAGCGGGGAAGGACTGGTGGACAGGCGAGAAGGATGTCAACGTTGGCCCCTTCCCGAAAAGCTCCAGGTCAGAGACGTGAATGCCCACGACCGTCGATGCTGCGAGGCCAGGTTTCTCCACCACTGTCGCCGACCTGAGGCTGCGGACGTGGCTGCTCGGCCCAGGGCAGCCGGTGGACGTCATCGACCTCTTCACCGACGCCGACTTCAAGGTCGTCGTCGACGACCGCGCCGATGTCCCTTTCAACTTCCGTGACGGTCGGCTCTACCTCGGCTGGTTTCCCGACGGCCGGCCCGGCACCGACGGAGAGGGCCGGAAGCTCGCCGTCACCGGCACGCGGATGCGCCCGGCTACTGGGTCTCCTTCCGTAAGGAGACCCCGCCAACCGTTGTCGCCGCCGCCGTCGGCAGCGTGCCGGCCACGTCCGTACCCGCTGCTCCCCGCTGACCAGGGGTCCCGCACGGTTCTCTAGGAGCTGCTGTTGTCCTTCACCCTTACCGCTCGTGATCTCATCGACCGGCTGTCCGCGGTCGACCCCGACACCCCGGCGTGCCTCGCCGTCACCCCTTCTTCCCGCTTCGGCATGGCATCGCCGACGTGATCGCCGTGAAGGACGCGCTCGGCCGTACAACGGTCTACGTGACGGAGAACGCCGAACAGCAGGGCCCCGTCCCGCCAGAGACCACCGCCCTGGAGCGGTTCGCCGAGTTCGCCACTTCCCGAACGAGCAGGCCGCGTCGAAGTGCGTCTACATGGCGATCACGTCCCTGGACCCCACGGGCACGGGCCAGGCATGCTGCACCAAGCGCTGGAAGACCGCGCTGCACGCCTTCGACGGCCGCCCCTCCGCAGCCCGTCGGTAACCCCAACGACCCTCGTTGCACCGTTGGATTGACAGACCCGGCTGTCAGACGATGCTGAAGGAGTCGGTGACGCCGAACACTTCGGTGGTGTCCCTGTTGCAGCCGCTGCCGACCGGGTCGAACAGGGTGCTGCGGGTGACCGCCTTGCCGAGGCCGCTGCCGTCGGTGACGGTGCCCTTGCTCTGCATCCGGTAGCGAATCAGGTTGCCGCCGGCCTCGTGGGTCATCACTACCTGGTCGTACTTAACGGTGGTGGTGTCGCCCGTGTTCCAGGTGTAGGTGACCGTTTCGGTGCTGAACACCGGGAAGGGCTCCTCACAGGTGGAGTCCCAGATCACGGGGGCGTTCTGATTGAGGGTACTGCTGGCGCTGCCCGAGCAGGAGCGATAGCTGGTGCGGTGGGTCGCCGAAATGGTTCGGCCGGCAGTGCTGGGGGCGGGCTGGAAGAGCCAACTCTCGGTCTGCTGTACACCGCCGAGCGTGGTGAAGCAACGGACAGTGAAGTTCGGATTCGGCGCGGCGGCGGTCACGACCGTCGGTCGGTCGGCGCCGGCCGCGGAGACAGTGGGCAAAAGAGCGGTGGAGACTGCGGCGAGAGCGGTGAGTGCGGTGCTGATCCGAAGCATCGGATTACTCCGTTCGTGAGGGGATCCCCCTACACTTCCTCTTCGGGTTCACATGCACTCTCCATGAGCACCTTTACCTGAACAGGCGACATCACCCAGGACCTAGTGACCTGAGTGAGGCGTTTTTCATCCTGAATAACTGCAGGTCAGCAGGGTGTGGACGGCTTGGGCGATGGTGCCGATGCGGCGGGTGGAGCATCTGGCCCGCCGGAGCGGCCGCCAGGACTTCAGCAGGGCGAAGGCGCGTTCGCCCGGGGCTCTCAGCCGGGCATGGTCGCGGTTGAACTGCCGTCCGGCCGCGCGATGGCCTGGACGTTCATGCCACGCGAGGACGTTCAGCGTCTCGTCGACGTAGCGCCAGGCCGTCGTGGTCGAGACGCCGAACCCGGCCGCGAGCCAGGATTCCTCTGACCATCTGGCTGTACGGAGAGTCAGGTGCCCCGAAAGGTCCTACCCGCCACCTACCGGGCCACCGCCGACCTCGTCTCCCACCGCACCGCAACACGTGACCACGCGCCAGCTCGTAAGGGCTCGGTGGTACGCATGGGTAAGTGTGAGCTCCCCGTTCTGTCGACACGCTCACTTATGTCGCATAGTGGGCAAATCTGGGCATAAGTCGCTAAGTTTCATGCTTGGTGAACTTCTTTCCCCTGGAGACCGTTCATGCGTCCGCAACGCCGTCAGCTCGCTCTGGGTGCCGCTGTTTTCGTCCTCGCCGGACTGGCCGCGCCTGGAGTGAGGGCCGATGTTCCGACACCCGCCGCCGATGCGTCGGTGGTCACCGTGAAGACCGGAGGGGACCGAACAGGGGACACAGGGGTCACCCCTCTCCCCGGAGTGCGGCTGGCCCTCTTCGCGGACGAGGCCGATACCGACCCGGTCGCAGGCGCCTGGGCGCGGTGCACTTCCGATGCGGACGGAGACTGCAGCTTCACCGTGCCGGACACGGAGAGCGGCGGGACCAACGCCGGGGCGCGTTTCTGGGTGCGGCAGGTGTCGGGAGGGGTGCCCGCGGGCTGGTTCGTCAACCCGTCGCTGCGTACAGGCAAGGGCAGCGGCTCGGGTTCGGTGGAGTCCGCGTACCAGTTCCGTCTCCCCGCGCTTGAGGGCGGGGAGACGTATTCCTCCCTCACCGACTTCATGCACAGCACGGACTGGGCGGCGGTGCCGTACGTGGCTTCCGGCGGGATCTGGCAGCAGTCGCGGGTGAACCCGCCGCTTCCCTCAGCCTGCGGTCTGGACGTGGCCGTGGTCCTCGACCTGTCGGCGTCTGTCGGCGGAGCCCTGCCGGACCTCAAAGCGGCGACCGACAGGCTGACGGACACCTTGACCGGGACGCCTTCCCGCCTCGCGCTGTTCTCCTTCGACCGGAACTCGCCCAGCACGGGCACCGCCAACCATCCCGCCCTCATGCCGGTCTCGACGAAGGACGGCGCGCAGGCGTTCAAGGACATGTACCAGGGGTGGACCCTCGGTTCCGGGACGAACTGGGACCAGGGGCTGAACGCGGTCGCGCGGTCGGCTCCGGAGTACGACCTGGTGATCGTCCTCACGGACGGCAACCCGACGCGCTTCGCCAAGCCGTACACGGGCGACGGCACCAACACCCACTTCGCGGACGTCGAGGGCGGGATCTTCTCCGCCAACGCGGTGAAGGCGAAGGGATCCAGGATCGTCGCCGTCGGCGTGGGCAAGGGCATTGAAGGGATCTCGGGGATCAACCTGAAAGCGATCTCGGGCGAGGATGCCTTCGATCCGGCGGACCCCGCGCCGCAGACCGCCGACTACTACCAGACGACCGACTTCGCCGCGGCGGGCGAGGCTCTGAGGAATATGGCTTTGGCGCAGTGCGAGGGCACACTGTCCGTCATCAAGCAGATCGTGCCTGAGGACACGGAAGGCGAGGACGTCACGGGGGCCGAACCGGCCGGTGCCGGCTGGCAGTTCGACGCGTCGACCACCACGGCCGGGGTCGGCGGGCTGCCGGCCGGAGAGACCACGGTGGACGACGGAACGGGCGGCGTCGTCTTCAGGCCGACCTACCCGGCCGGGACCACGGACGCCGACGTCACCGTTGCCGAGGCTCAACAGCCGGGCTACGAGCTGGTCACGCAAGGCGCGAAGAACGCGGTCTGCACCAACCTCGACGACGGCGAGCCGGTGGAAGTCACGAACGTGGGGACGTCCTCCGCCCCCGCCTTCACGGTGGACGTGCCGCGCCTGGCCGCAGTGAGCTGCGTCGTCCACAACCGCCCGGCTCCGACGGAGCCGACCCCGACGGAACCCACTCCGACCCCCACGGAACCGACCCCCACGCCGACGGAGCCCACGCCGACTCCCACCGAGCCCACCCCCACGCCGACCTCGTCGGAGCCGACGCCCGGACCGACGTACCCGCCGAACCCGCCGAACCCGCCCGGTGGTTACGGAGACGAGCTGGCGGAGGCCGGTAGCGCCCGCACCCAGTCACTCGGCCTCGTCGCTCTGTTCCTCGTCACCGGAGGTCTGTTGTCCATGGCATGGAAGCAGCGTCGACGCGGCAAGTCGGCACACTGAGCAAGACGTTCGACGGTCTTGGCGTCTCACCCGGTCCTGTGCCCTTAAGGGACCAGGTCGGGCAGGCCCGCAGAGGCGAGGACGCCGGCCCGGTCGATGGCGACGCGGCCTTCCTTGAGGACGGCGTGCAGGTGGGTGGGGTCGGCGAGGGAGTCGATGTCGTCCAGGGGGTCGGTGCCGCAGACGACGAGGTCGGCGGCCTTGCCCGCGACCAGACTGCCGGTGGCGTCACCCACGCCGCACAGCTCGGCGGCATCGGAGGTGGCCGCTCGGATGGCCTGGAGCGGCGTCATGCCGCCGACGCGGACGAGGAGTCCCAGCTCCTTGAGGTTCTGCCCGTGGGGGGCGATCAGGCCCGCGTCGGTTCCCATCGCGACACGGATTCCGGCTGCCACGGAGCGGGCCACGGACTCCTGGGCGACACGGTGCCAGTGCACGGCCTTGGCGTGTACGGCCGCCGGCACGGTGGAAGGGTCGGGGTCGGACACGGTCTCCAGGAGGGTGGGCACGAGGAACTGGCCGCGTTCGGCCATCTCCGCCCGCAGTTCGTCGGTGAGAGCGTAACCGTGCTCGATGCTGCGGACCCCGGAGCGGACGGCCGCGGCGATTCCGGCCTCCCCGATCGCGTGCACCGCGACGGGAAGGCCGCCGTAGGACTCGGCCTCCTCCACGGCCGCGCGGATCATCTCCGCACGCAGCCCCAGCCATTCGGGCTGGTCGTGCGGGGAGGTGACCCCTCCGCTGGCGGCGAGTTTGACGCAGTCGGCGCCGGCGGCGACGAGTTCGCGCACGCGGGTGCGGATCTCGTCGACGGTGTCCACGATGCCGGAAGGGCTTCCAGGAAGAGCGACGGCGGTGGCGAGGGCGTCGATACCACTCGGGAGGCGGAAGTCGGCGTGCCCCGCGGTCTGGCTCAGCATGCTCACAGCGACAAGGAGCCGCGGCCCCGCGATGCGACGTTCGGCAACCGCCCGTCGGAAGCCGGCGTCGAGGCCCATGAGGTCGCGTGCCGTGGTCACTCCGTTGTGCAGGGTGGCGCGGAGCCGTTCGATCACCTTCAGCGTCCGGTAGCTGACGGGTTCGCCCGCACCTGCCAGCGGGCTCTCCACTGGCCCCGGCAGGGCGAAGTGCACGTGCGCGTCGATGAACCCCGGGCAGACGGTCCGCCCTCCGAGGTCCACTCGGGTCGCGCGGCGCAGGCCCGGATCGTCGGGCGCCGCGTGGGCGGGGCCGCACCAGCGGATGTGGGCGCCTTCGATCACGAGGATCCCGTCGGCGATCGGCGGGGCGCCCGTGCCGTCGACGATCCGGGCGTTGTGCAGCACGACGGGGAGGGAGGACACGGCAATCCTTCGGGGACCGGGGCGACGATGAGGCGATCGTGCCACGGCGGTCCCCCGGTCTCGGGGACCTCGCCGTCGTGCCGCCCAGCGGACCGGGAAGCCTGTGCGTCGTGCGGGCAGGGTGCGCACGGGGGTACCGCCGTTGCCTCGGGTCCGGGGGGGGGGGGGCTGGCATTCGGATTTCAGCGGTTCACCCCGCCAGGGAGAAGAGGTTCTCCTCTTGATGGGCGAAGTGCAGGCGCAGGACTGCGGCCAGGCCGTACAGGCAGGCTCGGAGGTCGTCCGCCTGGTCGTCGCGGAAACCGTCGCCGTGGCGGTCGGCGAGGTGGAGGTGGGTCTCGATACGGGTGGCGAGGCCGTGGATCTCGGCATGGGACCGGCTCATGGTGGCGGTGGTGTCGCCGCCTCCGAGGACGTCGGCGAGCGCGGGGTAGAGGAAGCGCTCCTCGGCTCGCTCGTGCGGCAGGAGACGTTCCCACAGGAGCCGGTCGACGCGGCGGACGGCGTCACGGGCCTCAGGGCCGGTGGTACGGCAGAGCAGGTCGGCGGCGTCCTGGACGGCCTCGGCGACGTCTCGCAGGTCGTCGTGGTCGGCGGCGAAGTCGCGCAGCAGTTCGCCGGTTTCGGTGTCGAGTGGCCGGGGCTCGCCGGGCCCGGGGCGCAGGACGCGCAAGGCGTTGAGGATCACTGCGATGTCGATGGCCTGCTGGAGCAGGGCTCCGGCAGCGGGCTGAAGAAGTCCCGCGGCTGCGGCGCACATCGCGGCGAGGGACAGGACCATGCCGCCGAGGGCACTTTGGACGGCGATGCGACGGGCCCGGACGGCGATGGCGGTGGCGTCCGCCAGCCGGTCTATACGGTCGGCGGTCAGCACGATGTCGGCCGCCTCGGAGGACGCGCTCGCACCCCGGGCGCCCATGGCGACGCCGACGTCGGCGGCGGCGAGGGCGGGCGCGTCGTTGACGCCGTCGCCGACCATGACGGTCACGGCCGACCGCTTCTCGGACCGGACCGCCTCGACCTTGTCCCGCGGGGACTGGTGGGCCCGCACCTCGTCGAGCCCCACGAGGGCCCCGATCTCCTGGGCGGGCTCCACGCGGTCTCCGGTGAGCATCATCAGGCGCTCCACGCCGGCCGCCCGCAGCCGGCGGACCATCCGGGGAGCGTCGGGGCGCAATGGGTCTTTGAGCAGAATGACTCCGGCGAGCGTTTCGTCGATGGTCACCCAGGCGAGTGCCGCGCCTTCCAGCGCGGCGTGGCTCTCGGCCCGGCGGGCCCAGTCCGGCAGCGGCTCGATGTCGGTGCGGCCCACCTGGACGGCGTGTCCGTCGAGCATCCCGCAGACGCCCCGTCCGGGCTCCTCCGCTACGGATTCGGCGGCGGTCAGTTCCAGCCGACGGGAGCGGGCCTCCGCGACGACCGCCTCGGCGAGGATGTGAGGGGAGTACTGCTCCACCGAGGCGGCGGTACGCAGAAGTTCGGAGGACGACAGCCCGGGGGCGGTGGTCACCTGGACGACGCGGGGGCGTCCGGCCGTGAGGGTTCCGGTCTTGTCGAGGAGGACGGTGCGGGCCTGGCCCAGCGATTCCAGGGCGGATCCGTCACGGACGATCACGCCGCGGCGGGCTGAGCGGGCGATGCCCGACAGGATGGCGATGGGTGCGGCCAGCAGCAGGGGGCAGGGGGTTGCCACGACGAGGACGGCGACGGCCCGTACCGCCGAGCCGCTGATGAGCCATGCCAGACCGGCCACCAGGAGCGTCAGGGGAAGGAACCAGGCCGCGTAGCGGTCCGCCAGCCGGACCACGGGCGCGCTCTCGGCAGCGGCCTGGCGGGTCAGTTCGATGATCCCCGCGTAGCTGCTTTCCGCCTCGGTCGCCGTCGCACGGAGCTCGAAGGACCCGCCGGCGTTGAGGGCGCCGCTGCGTACCGCGTCGTGCGGACCGAGTTCGGTCGGGTGCGTCTCGCCGGTGAGGACGGACTCGTCCAGGACCGCGTGCCGGGACAGCAATCGGCCGTCCGCGGGCACCACTTCGCCCGGTCCGACCACGAGGACGTCGTCGACGGCGATCTCGGCCAGGGCCACGGTGTCGATGTGGCCGCCCTCCCGCCGTCGGGCGGTGCGCGGGGCCCGGGCGACGAGTGCGCGGACATCGCGGGTCGCCCGGTGCACGGCGGCGGCGTCCAGGTAGTGGCCGACGGAGACCATCAGGGCGATCAGCGCTCCGGCGAGGTACTCGCCGGTGGCGAGCGTGCCCGCCAGGGCCAGCACCGCGATCAGGTCCACTCCGGTTCGGCCGCGCCGTAGCGCGGCGATGACCCACGCCAGAGTCGGCACGAGCGCGATGACCGTGGTGCCGATCCAGGCGGCCGAGGCCAGCTCCTCGGCCCCCGCGAGACGGGCGGTCGCGCCTATGGCGGTGGTGAGCAGTGTGGCGGAGAGGAGCGCGCGGTGGCCCTGGTGCGAACGGGACGTGGGCTCCCGTGCATCTGCCGGGTGCGGGAACGGAGTCATGAGGGACCCTTCTGTCGAAGCGGGATCCCGTCCATGGGACTACAGCCGGTGTGACCGGGACCACGGACGTCAGGACGGCGTCCGTAGGACGCACGTCCTCACCGGCGGGGAGGATGGGCCCCGTTTCGGCGCACCGGGGTCGGCTTCGGTCCGTGGGGCCGCGGTGCCGGTCAGTGCGCAGCCGAGGGCCTGGTGAGGCCGGCGGTGAGGAAGGCGACCACGGTGGGGGTTGCGGGGAAGAACGGTTCGGGCGTGGCCCCGGTGTCGGGGGCCAGGGGCGGCCGTAGATCGTCAGCAGGGTGGTGAAGGTGAGGCGCCGGCGATCGGCGATCTCCCGGACGGCGAGGTCGGGCAGGGCGCGGCCGAGGACGACCTCGAAAGGTGCTGTACCGGACCACGGTGACCCGGTGAGCGGACGGTCGGCGGCCGGCAGGGTCTGGGCGAGCAGGCGGCACAGCATGCGGCCACGGTCGGTGCGGACGAGTTCGTCGAACGGTTCGACGACGGCCGTGACCAGTGTGTGTACCTGTTCGAGCGGTGTGCTCCCTCACCCGGTTCGAGCGGTGTGCTCCCTCACCCGGCGCGCCAAAGTCGCCCGGGACGTCTGCCGGGCCGTTCGCGACGAGGTCGGCGACCGGATCGCGGTGACCGCGAAGTTCGACATGGACGACGGCGTCGCCGGCGGCTTCTGGCTCGACGAGAGCCTCCAGCTCGCCTCAGGGCTCCAGGCCGACGGCACCGTCGACGCGCTGGAACTCACCGCCGGCAGCTCGCTGCTCCATCCGATGTACCTCTTCCGAGGCGAAGCACCCGGGTCCAGGGCCCCGTCCGTTCCGGGAGTCAGCGGCGCACGGCGAGCACCGCGGTGGTGTCGTCGGCGGGGCCGCCGGAGGCGTAGCGGGCGAGGTCGTCGCTCAGCAGCGGGAGGATCTCGCCCGCGGGGTACCCGGCCCAGGACCTCGCACGGTCCTCAAGGGGATAGAAGTCCCCAGCGGCATCGCGCGTCTCACTGACCCCGTCGGTGAAGAGGAGCAGCCGGTCGGTGGGGGCGAAGGGGATCTCGACGACGTCGAACTCGTCGTTCTCCAGCCCCGGAAGGTTGACGGGGAGCGCCGGGGCAGGAACGGGCACGGTGGTGACGCGGCCCTGCCGCTGCACGATCGGCGCGGGGTGGCCGCAGCTCAGTACGCGGGCGACGGGCCGGTCGCGGGGGATCTCGACGAGCAGGACCGTGGCGAAGCGTTCGGCCGCCTCGGTGTCGGGGCCCAGTTCGCTGTTTCGGCGCATGGTGGTGTCAAGGCGGCGGGCGATCTCCGGCAGGTCCTCGGCCGTGTAGGCGGACTCCTGGAACGAACCGAGCAGGAGCGACGTCGCCTCCACCGCGCCCAGCCCCTTTCCCTGGACGTCTCCCACCATGAGCCGTACCCCGCCGGGGAAGGGCAGCGCCTGGTGGAAGTCGCCGCCGACGCGGGCCCCTCGGGTGGACGCCTCGGACAGCAGGTGCAGGTCGGTCCCGCCGAGCCGGGACGGCAGGGGCCGCTGTACGGCGCGCTGTGTGGTGTCGGCGATGGCTCCCACGTGCCGGAGCTGTCGTTCTCGGTGCTCTCTCAGCGCGCTGGAGCCCGCCGACACCAAGGTCAGCAGAAGCAGGGAGAAGACGGTGGAGACGGGGAAGCCCAGGATCTCGAATCCCGACCGGCCGACGTAGAGGGCGAGTGTCACCGCCGTGGCGATCAGGCCGATCCCCGCTGTTGCGACCGGCCCCCAGGCAACCGCGGCGAGCGCGGGGGCGGCGAAGAGCAGGCGGTCAAGGCGGTGCGCGTCCGTGGTGGCGAGATCGGCCACCACGGAGACGAGGATGACCAGGAAGGGCAGTACGCGGCCGATCAAGGTCACCGTGTCGGCGGTCGAGGGTGTCGGCCAGGTCATCATGCTCCTCTGATCGGCTCTCCGGGCCGCGGCGTACGCGCCTGGGAAGCGGCCCTGCCCTACCTATCGGGCGGGGGCCAGAGCGAGGGAAACGCGTTCCGGCCCGTGCCCCTCCTCAGGGACGGGCCACCGGCGCTACGCCGCTCACCAGGTTCTGCCCCCTGGTGCAGGACCCGCAGGACAAAGGCCGGCCCTGTCGTCACCCTCGGGTCACCGCTCGGCCCGGTCTGAGTCGGCTGTCTCCCCACCCTCCAGGGAGAGCAAGGACGACGCGTATGGATCCGTCACCCATCTGCACGGTACTTTCCTCTGCCCTCCCTCTGGCAGAGGCGTAAGACCCTGTCCTTGGGCGGCCTGCCGTCGCCGGCTCCCGGGCGGCGGTGTTCCTGGGCCGCGGTTGCGGCACTGGTTCGTCATCGCTGTGAACCCGGTCTTCCCTCCGTGCGGGCTTCTTCCGCTCCGAGCGGGGGGAGAGAGAGACGGTCAGGCGAGGGAGAGGAAGAGTTTCTCCAGCTTGTCCTGCGTCATGGGCGGGTTCTCGGAACCGTCAGCGACGCACTGGCGCATCCCGCTCGCCACGATCTTGAACCCGGCCCGGTCCAGGGCCTTGGAGACGGCCGCGAGCTGGGTGACGACGTCCTCGCACTCCCGGCCGGACTCGACCATGGCGATCACCGCGGCCAACTGTCCTTGTGCCCGCTTGAGACGGTTCAGGACGGGCTTCATCGATTCTTCGTTCACCTGCACGGCAATTCTCCTCCTCCCCCCGTCGAGCACGCCTTGGGACGTTTCCTCGCGTTATCTCGGTGCCGCGTCCTGGCGGGCGCGGGGGGCCGGCTGTGGTTGTGTCTTCCTTGACCGCCTCCGGATTCGGGTGGCGACCGCAGTACTTGCGGCGGCGCCGAGGACGGCCCAGGTGGCGGGGTGGGTCCACAGGCCGGTGTCGAGCTGCTGGGCGAGGACGAAGACGCCCATGACGACGACGAACCAGCCGAACGCCTTGCGCAGCGCGTCCTGGGGGATGCGGCCGGCGAGGCGGGCGCCGATCAGGCTGCCGATCACCGCCGCCGCGGTCACGGTCAGGGCGATGCCCCAGTCGATCGTCACGCCGGAGAGGTGTCCGGCGAGTCCTGCGAAGGACTTCATCGCGATGACGAGCAGCGAGGTGCCGACGGCGATGCCCATGGGCAGTCCGCCGAGAATCGCGAGGGCGGGGACGACGAGGAAACCGCCGCCGGAGCCGACCAGGCCCGTCACGGCGCCGACGACCAGGCCTTCGACGGCGATGTGCTTGAGCGGCAGGTCACGGTGTGCGGGCCGGGCCTTCTTCGCCCCGTCGCGCGGCTTGCGGAGCATCGCGTATGCGGTGGCGAGCATCATCAGCGCGAACGCGACCAGCAGGATCGTGCCGGGGATGTACTCGGCGAGGCGGCCGCCGCCGTAGGCGCCGGCCATGCTGAACACGCCGAAGAGCAGTCCGGTCCGCCAGCGGACCCGGTGGGCGCGGGCGTGCGGGATCAGGGCGGCGAGGCTGGTGACGCCGACGACGAACAGCGAGGTGGCGATGGCTTCCTTCGTGTCCTGTCCGACGAGGTAGACCAGGATCGGGACGGTGAGGATGGACCCGCCGCCGCCGAGGATGCCGAGGCTGACGCCGATCAGGAGGGAGACCGCGACGATGAGGGCGGTCATGACGCGCTCCGCAGCTCCGAGACGACGGTGCGGATGTCGGTGCGCGGGCCCCGGTTGTACGGGAGCTTGGACAGCAGCACGCCCATGGCGCAGGAGTTGCTGAGCGCGGCGTAGGTCAGGCCGGCGCCGACGGCGGTGCCGACGAGGTGGACTCCCGGGATCAGCAGGCCGGCCAGGCCGGTGGCCAGGACGATGGAACCCGCGACGAGGCGGACCTGGCGCTCCATGTCCCACCGCTCGGGGCCCCGCTTCACGGACGCGTCGGCCGCCTCCCAGGCGTTCATGCCGCCCTCCAGAACCCGCAGGTTCGGCAGCCCGGCCTGGGCGAGGGCCTGCTCAGCCTCCCGGGCGCGCTGTCCCGAACGGCACACGAGCACGACCTCCTCGTCCAGGTGCGCACGCAGCTCCGCGCGGTGTTCCCGCAGGGTGTTCAAAGGGACGTTGTAGGAGCCGGGGATGTGGACGGTGCGGAACTCGCCGGGCGTGCGCACGTCGAGCAGGCGTGGCGCACGGCCCTCTTGGACGAGGCGGTGCAAGACGGCGGGGGTGATCGACTGGACGGTGCGCTCGGTGCTCATGCAAAACTCCGGAAGGTATGTGCGAGGGGGGTACGCAGGGGGCCGTGGGCCATGGCAGCGACCCAGGCGTCAGAGAAAGAAGGGGCCGTCGTGGGCGGTGCGGTGCGGCCCCGCCCACGACGGGGGAGGGGCGGGGGCAGTGCGGCCCCCGGTTCCTCCACTGGCCGGTGGTGCACGGCGGGAAGCGTCCCGGACCCGTGCCCGACCGGCGATCGGGTGGTCAGACGGCTGCGGTCTCGGCCGCGAGGGCCCAGGCAGCCCAGCCGCCGAGGATGTCGGAGACGTCGCCGAAGCCGCGGTGGCGCAGGAGGCTGGCGGCGATGGAGGAGCGGTGGCCGCCCGCGCAGTGCAGGACCAGGGGCCGATCGCCGGGCAGTTCACCAGCCCGCGACGACAGTTCGCTCAGCGGGATGTGCAGGGCCTCGGGGATGAAGCCGTTGGCCTCGCGCTCGCCGCAGGTGCGCACGTCCACCACCAGCGGCGGGTTCTCCCCGGCCAGGGCGGCCTTCAGGTGCGCGGCGGTGAGACGGCTGGCCGGGGCGACCTCGTCGGCCCTCACCCGCAGGACGTCCTCGGGGTTGCGGACGTAGCCCACGACGTGGTCGAAGCCGATACGGGCGAGGCGGGTGACGACCTCCTCCTCCCGGTTCTGCGGGGCCATGACCACCAGTTCCTCCGCCGGGTCCAGGACGGTGCCGGCCTGTTCGGCGAACCGGCCGTCGGCGGGGACGTTCACCGCGCCGGACAGGTGCCCGGCCGCGAACTCCTGCGGGTCGCGCGCGTCGACGACCACCGCGCCACCGGCCCGCAGGTCGGCGAACTCGGCGAGCGCGAGCGGCCGGGCCGCGACGGTCGCGTCGTACAGCGGGCGGTCCTTGCGGTTGAGGTCGGCGTCGTACGCGAAGTAGCCGGGGGCGGTGGACTGCCCCGCCGTGACGAGGGCGACGAAGGCGTCCCGGTCCATCGGCGCGCAGGCGTAGTTCGTGGTCCGCTGTTCGCCGATGGTGGAGGACTTCTCCGTGGACAGGTTCTTGCCGCAGGCCGAACCCGCGCCGTGGGCGGGGAAGACGCGGACCTCGTCCGCCAGGCCCATCAGCTTGTTCTGCACGCTGTCGTGCAGCATGCCGCCCAGTTCCTCGGCGGTCACGCCCACCGATGCCAGCAGGTCGGGGCGGCCGACGTCGCCGATGAAGAGCGCGTCGCCGGTCAGCACGCCGTACGGGACGGGGTCACCGGCGTGCTCGTACACCAGGACGCTGATCGACTCCGGGGTGTGGCCGGGGGTCTCCATGACCTCCAGCACCACCTCGCCCAGGACGATCCGCTCACCCTCGGCGAGGTGCCGGATCGGGTACTCCGTCTCGGCGCGCGAGCCGTAGCCGATCCACGCGCCCGTCTCGGCGGCCATCTCCAGGTGGCCGGCGACGAAGTCCGCGTGGAAGTGGGTGTTGATCACACCGACCACGGTGAAGCCGTGCGCCCGCGCGTCGGCGAGGTATTCCGAGACGTCCCGGCGCGGGTCGACGACGACCGCCTGGCCGGTCTTCTCGTCGGCGATCATGTACGACGCCTGGGACAGGCAGTCGAGGTAGTACTGGGCGAAGAACACGGCGAACCTTTCGACGGATGGCACGTGCAGGGCGGGGCCCTGCGAAGCGGGAAGTGGTGCGGTGAGGGCGGCCGGCCCTTCAGGCGGCCCGGACGTCCGAGCCGCGCACGACGGGGCGGCCGGCGCGGACCCACCCGGAGGTGCCGCCCGCGACCGAGACCGCGTGGAAACCTGCGGCCTCCAGGTGCTCGGCGGCCCAGGCGCTGCGGTTGCCGCTCGCGCAGATGACGTAGACGGGCCGGTCGGCGGGCAGTGCGGCGAGATGGGCTCCCAGCTCGGAGAGAGGCGCGGTGCGGGCCCCCGGCACGTGGCCCGCCGCGTATTCGTCCGGCTCTCGGACGTCGATGGTGAAGGCGCCCTGAGCCAGCTCGGCCGCGAAGACGTCCAGATCTACTTCACGCATGGAAGATCACCCTTTCGGATACCCCCCGGGGTACTTACGCCGTCGACTGTAGGCAGGGCCGCGAAGGGAAGTCAAATACCCCCCTGGGTATCTCGCGTCACAGGGGGAGGCTCCGCGAGGGGGGATGGTTAAATACCCCCAGGGGTATACTGATCTGCAGATACGGGAACGAACGGATCGCCGCCGGCTCCGACCATGCCCACCCGTCCTGGCGGGCCCACGCCCTCGGCGCGTACCGGTTCTGGCGCGACATCGGCTACGCCGCCGGCGCCCCGACGGCGGGCCTCCCCGCCGACGCGCTGGGCCTGGACGCCACCGTCCTGGCCGCCGCGGTCCTCACCGCGGCTTCAGGCGCGTCGCGGGGATCCGGGCGCCGTCGGCCGCCAGCGCCTCGCGCAGCTGCGTTGGGGTCAGGGCCGCGTGGGTGCGGGCGAGGCGGCGGGCGGCGAACTGCTCGGTCGTGGCCGATCCGGCGGCCTCCACCGCGACGAGGCGACCACGGGTGAGGGCATGGTCCTCGCTTGCTGCGGCGAAGCGCTCCAGAAGCGGCGCGGCCGTCTCCTTGAGCGACACGGCTCCGGCCCGCCGGCGGGCCGGATCGAGGAAGCCCTGGTGACGGCAGACCATCACAGCCAGGGCGACGGCGGCGGAGGCGAGGATCGGGTACCGCGCGGCGGCGCGTCCGGCCCAGGAGACGGTCTGCCAGGCGAGGCGGGCGGCGACCTCGGCGACGACGGCGGAGTGGTGCAGGTTCGCCTCGAACCCTGCGGCGCGCAGGAGGCCATGCGCCGCACCGACCCGCTCGGGCCGGACGGGTGCGAGCGCCGCGGCCGGATTTTGCCTCCCCGCCCCCAGGGCGGGGAAAGGGGCAGGGCTGCCAGCACTTGGCCCAGGCCGGGAAGGGATGTGTCGCAGGTCCAACTTGTTCTGTTTATCCGGCTGTTCGCGGCGGAGCGAGGAACGCGCCACCCCTTCCGGCGCGTCTTCATATGGTCAACGTCCTGTCACAGAACGATCATTGAGTGCCCCGGAACGCCCTCGGCATACTTCAGGAATCCGGGGCGTACACATGTCTGAATGCGCCCCCGTTCGGGCCAGGCCCCCGCCGGCCCGATTCGCTCCTGAGCAGGGGGAGTTTTGCGCACACCAGTAAACAAGGCGTACGCGGTCACGGTCGCCGCCGCTGCCGCCGTGGCTCTGACAGCGGGTATGACCAGCCCGGTGTCGGCGCAGGCCGGCGGTCTCACCACAGCGTCACAGGCCGGCGGCAAGAACGCCGCGCCGGGCAAGAACGTGCACACCGTCGTCCTGATCACCGGCGACCGGGTCCTCGTGGACTCCAAGGGCCGGGTCGCGGGCATCGAGCGTGCCAAGGGCCGGGAGGACATCCCCTTCTTCACCCAGGTCCACGAAGGCCGCACCTACGTGATGCCGCGCGACGCCCGGCGGCTCGTCGCCGACGGCACGCTCGACCAGCGGCTGTTCGACGTCACCGGTCTTGCCGAGCCGGAGAGCCTCAAGGCGTACCGGGGCGGGCTCAAGCTGATCGTCGGCTACCGGGGAGCGGCGGCCCAGTCCGCCCGTACCGAGGTGCGGGCTTCCGAGGGCACCACCGTCAACCGGACCCTGTCCTCTCTCGGCGCCGATGCCGTCACCAGCGCCAACGACAGCACCGAGGAGCTTTGGGAGGCCCTGACCCGGCCCCAGGCCGACGGCTCGGCGGCGAGCACCTCCGGCATCGCGAAGGTCTGGCTGGACGGCGTGCGGAAGGCGTCGCTCGACCACTCCACCGGCCAGATAGGCGCCCCCGCGGCCTGGAACCGCTCGCTCGACGGCACCGGCGTGAAGATCGCGGTCCTGGACACCGGCATCGACGACACCCACCCGGACCTGGCCGGACGGGTCGTGGCGGCACGCAACTTCAGCCGCTCCGCGGACACCGTGGACCGTGTCGGGCACGGCACGCACGTCGCCTCCACCGCGGCCGGTACGGGAACGAAGGACAGCCGCTTCAAGGGCGTGGCTCCCGGGGCGCGGCTGCTCAGCGCCAAGGTCCTCGACGACTACGGCACCGGCAGCGACTCCGAGTCCATCGCCGGCATCGACTGGGCCGTGGCCCAGGGCGCCGACATCATCAACATGAGCCTCGGCAGCGCCGACCGGCCCGGGATCGACCCGCTCGAAGCCCACATCAACAAGGTCTCCGCGGAGAAGGGCGTCCTGTTCGCCGTCGCCGCGGGCAACCTCTGGGATCCCCGCCCGGGCACGGTCAATTCGCCGGGCACCGCCGAAGCGGCCCTGACCGTCGGCGCCGTCGACGACGACGACCGGCTCGCCCCCTTCTCCGCGCACGGCCCCCGCAAGGAGGACCACGCGGTCAAGCCCGACATCAGCGCTCCCGGCGTGGGCATCACGGCCGCCGCCGCGGCCGGCACCCCGGACCAGAACCCGCCGGGCTACATCGGCCTGGACGGTACGTCGATGGCGACCCCGCACGTCGCGGGCGCCGCGGCGATCCTCAAGCAGAAGAACCCCACCTGGACGGGGGCGCAGCTCAAGGCGGCCCTGACCGGCTCGGCCAAGGGCGGCACGTTCTCGGTCTTCGAGCAGGGCGCGGGCCGGCTCGCCGTCGACCGGGCGATCGACCAGACGGTCCTGGCCGAAGGCGGACCGCTCCACCTGGGCCGCCAGCAGTGGCCCCACGCCGACGACGCACCGGTCACCAAGCAGGTCACCTACCGCAACACCGGCACCGCCGACGTGACGCTCGACGTGTCGCTCGACGCGCCCACCGGCGGCGACGGGCAGCCCGCGCCCGCCGGGTTCTTCACCCTCGGGGCGCAGCGGATCACGGTCCCGGCGGGCGGCACCGCCTCGGTGGACCTGACGGCCGACACCCGTATCGGCGGCGCGGTCGACGGCTCGTACGCGGCCACGGTCGTCGCGTCCGGGGCGGGCCAGACCGTGCGTACCCCGGCCACGGTGGACCGTGAGGTCGAGTCGTACGACGTCACCTTCAAGACGGTGGGGCGGCCCGACGCGCCCGGCGCCGTCTGGGGCGCGGACCTGTTCGGCTACGAGGGCCTCGCCTCGGAGCAGCAGTTCCTCCCGGACCTGTCCAAGGGTTCCGCGACGGTCCGCCTGCCCCGCGGCAGCTACAACCTCCAGGCCGACATGCAGGTCGACCCCGCGGACCCGAGCAAGGGCCTCGACCTGATCTACAACCCCCGGCTCACGGTGACCGGACCGGCCACCGTCACCCTCGACGCCCGGACCACCCGGCCGGTGACGGTCAAGGTGCCGGACGCGGCCGCCCGGCAGACGCGTGTGGGGATGTTCTACACGGTCTCTACGCCCGAGGCCGGGTACTCCGAGGGCTTCGACGCGCGGAGCTTCGACAACGTCCGCACGGCACGGCAGGGCTCGGTGGGAGCGGACGCCACCCTCACCCAGCAGTGGTCGGCCCGCTGGGAGCAGGGCACGAGCGTCTACCAGACCCTCGCGGGCGGCGAGGTCAAGGAGCTGCCCGACGGCTACGAGAAGGTCTACGCGGCCAAGGACCTCGCCCTGATCAAGGTAGGTTTCGGGGCGTCCGCGCCCGGCGTCGCCGGAGCTCTCTACGCGGAGGGCGCGCTGCCGAGCGGGAGCGGCTTCCTCGACTACTACCCCGCCCACCCGGCACCGGGCACGCAGAAGCTGTACCTGAGCACGGGCGACGGGATCGGCTGGAGCGTCGCCGCGCTCGTTCTGGGCGAGGCGGGCGCCGACGGCGGCCGGCCCATCGACGTGACGTACTCCCTCGGCACCGAGCCCCTGCTGAAGCCGGGGACCACGTACGCCAGGAACGTCAACGTCGGTGTCGTCGGACCCCGGATGGAGCCGGGCGAGGGGATCGTCCGCTCCGACGACGACATCTACGGCGCGTTCACGATGGTCAGCGACGGAGCGGGCCACTACGGGAACGCCCGCTACACCAGCGCGTCCACCACCGTGCACCGCAACGGCGTGCTGTACGCGCAGAAGGACGGCGCCGTCGACCGGGTGAACTTCACGCTGCCGGCGGAGTCCGCGACGTACACGGTGGCGACCACGCTCAACCGCGACCCGAAGATCAACCGCACCGGCACGCGCGTCGACGCCTCGTGGACGTTCACCTCGGCCCGCAGCGCCGGCACCCCGACGGAACTGCCCGTCTCCACGGTCCGCTTCCAGCCGAAGCTGGCGCTGGACTCCACCGCTCCGGCGGGCGTCCTCCAGACCTTCCCCGTCGTCGTCCAGGGCGCGGCGGCCGGCGCCAACCTCAAGACGCTGCGGGTCCAGGTCTCGTACGACGGCCAGAACTGGCGGTCCGTCCCGGTCGTCGCGGGCAAGGTCACCGTGCGCGCGCCGGAGAAGGGCAAGGCGCTCTCCCTGAAGGCCGTCGTCACCGACAAGCAGGACAACGGGTCGATGGTCACCGTCCACAACGCCTTCCTCGGCAAGTGAACCTCGACGCATAAGCAACACCACCGAGCCGGCCCGGCGTCACCAATTCCCCTGGTGGCGCCGGGCCTTCGCACGTCCCGCGCCCGCCTCAGCCGAACTCGGGGATGGATGGGGTGCCGGGGCGGTCGTGCCCCGCGAGGCCGAGCTGACGCTGCCCCTGTCAGCACCGAACCAGCACGGGATCCAGAACCGTACCCCCAAACTGGGGCGCGGAGAGGTGGGCATGGTGGCTGCGCGCCCCTCGGGTGATGGAACTGTGGTGTCCCACCACATACGCCGCTGACCTGCCCATTCCTACGGTGTGGCGACACGACAACTTCCCCGTCGCCCCGCTCGGAAGTGGTGCACATGGCCGCCGCAACTCACGCCCCCACGCCCCCCCGGTTCCCTCAAGCGCATCGTCGCCGCGTCCCTCATCGGGACCACCATCGAGTGGTACGACAACTCATCCGAGCAGCGCTGGGACCTGTGGCTTTGCCCCTGGTGGGGCGTGCGAACCAGCACCGAACCAGCACGGGAAAATGAGGTGCTGGTTCGAGAACGGTGGCGCTGGGTGTGGGCGGTGTAGCGGGCGCCCCTGCTCCGGTGATCGGTGTGACTCAGAGTGAGCCTCCGTGGTCGACTTTCATGGAGTCGGCCGCTGAGTTGGGCGAGTGGGCACTGTTGGACGTCCCACGGTGGTCCCCGGGACGGCTCGCCGCGCTGAGCGGCGTCGATCTCTCGCGTCAGACCTTCAGGTCATCATGGGCACCACCGTCTACCCCGAACCACACCACCGTGCCGCTGCTCTCCTGCAGTCCCTCGTCCGGCTGCCCGCGCTGGAGCACTCCAACGAGCTCTACGCGGCCGTCGTCGCCGCGGCCTTCCTGACCGCCAGCGGCCGCCCGGCGAAGGTGAGCACCGACCAGGCCGTCGATCTGGTGAGGCACACCGCGAACGGCCTGGACATCCGCGACATCGCCGCCGCCCTGACCGCCTGGACCCCCTGAAACAACGCCCCGGGGGATACACACGGGAAGCCCACGGCGCCAGCTCGCCTCGACCCGTGCGGAGAGGCTCCGTAGTGCGCACTACGGAGCCGTTGGGATCAGCCCTCACGCGCGGTGCGCTCTTCGGGACCTGCGCGGGCTGCCAATCCGGAACGTTCCGGATTGGCCCGGTCATCGCGGGGGCGGTGCAGCGGCAGACCGACGCAATGCGTGAGCTGTCCCGCCGGGCCTTCCCTGAGCCCGACGTCGTGCCGCCTACATTGCGGCCCCGATCGAGCAGGCGCGCGAGTTGCGGCGCTGCCAGGCCGCCGCGACCGAGCCCGTCGTCCGGCGATCTGCGGCGGACCGCGTGTCCAGTGGAACGGCCCGCCGTCGTCGGCTTACGGGTTGTCGTCTGGCGGGAGCAGGGAGCAGGGAGCAGGGAGCAGGGAGCAGGGGGGCAGGTGAGGGGAGGAACGCGCTCGCTCACCTGCCCGGTGAGGGCGGCGTCGGTGAGTCAGTCCGCTGCGCTCAGCTGGTCGATTGCCGTCGCCTCGTGCTGTCCCGTGTCGGCGTACCCGTGAATGTGCTCAGCCGCGTTCGGGTGAACGGGCTCTGGCGGTGCCCTTCGGGACACCAACGGCATCCCAACGCGTATTTGCGAGTAGGCGTCACACGAGAATGGGCTTGTGCAGTCGGTCCGGGCCGTACAGGAGCACCCGGACATCGGCTGGGACGGCGGCGTGCACGGCGTCGGCGACCTCCTCGGCCTGACGCGGCCAGACCAGCGGATCGAACCGGAGTTCCACGTGCACCTCGGGCCCTGCGCCATTGTCGACGAGCTTGAAGCGAGGGTTCCCCGCCTCGTAGTGCCGCTGGTCGGTGTCGGGGTACAGGTGGTCGAAGGCGACTGCGACCTGCGGCAGGTCGGCCAGGACGGACACGTAGTCGCTGGGAGTGAGGTAGTCGCCGCTCCGGCCGGTCGTCACGCAGTGCGCTTCCCGTCCCAAGGGGAGGAATCCAGGCTCGCCCCACTCCGGGCAGGGTCGCGGGGCGATCTCGACCATGTCCCCAGGCCGGTAGCGGATCCGGGGTTCGAACTCCACGTATGGGTAAAGGGCCGTCACGAGCAGGCTGCCGCGCCCGCCGAGCGGTACGTACCGGTCCGGGTCGGCAGGATCGACGACCTCGGCGACACACGAGGGAGGGAAGTGGTGATGGGCGCAGGTACGGCACTTGCGCGCGTTGCACATGCGCAGTTCAGAGAAGCCGTAGACGCACTCGATGTCCGCTCCCCACCACGTCCGCAGCCGTGACTCCCATGTGGGGGAGAGGAAGTCACGCCCGACCTCGACCGTCTCTATGCCGAAAGCGGAGAGGTCGCCGAAGCGTTGCAGCATGTGCAGGGTCAGGATCTTGATGTGACGTGTCGTGCCCACCAGGACGCGGATGCGGGCGCCGTCTGCGGTGCCGTGGGCAATGAGGTCGGCTGCCATGTCGGCGTAGCGCATCGAGAGGAGCGGAACGAAGTCGCCCTCTTCGGCGAGGTCGAGTCCGACTACGGCTCCATGGCTTATGCCTGCCAGGTGCAGGCGGCGGCGACCGTCGTCCAGGCGGCTCGACCTCAGGGCTGTCCGCTCCGCCTCGGTGGAGCAGAAGGCCTTCGGGACGCCGGAGGTGCCGTTGGTGAACCCGGTGACGATGCTGTCGGTGGAGGTGGAGCGAAGCTGCGCACGGGCTGACGACCAACCGTCAGGATCGAACTGGGGCAGCCGGCGCAGGATGGCGGGGGCGTTGTCTGGCCGGATCTCCCCGGCCGGGATCAGCTCACGGTAGAACGGGCTTCCCTCCCGGGCGCGGGTCAGCGTTCTGGCCAGGCCGATGAGGCGCTGCTCGGTGAGGGTGGGCTGCACTGGACCGTCTCCTGGGGAAGTGGATGGGGTGACCGGGTGCGGGCCGTGCGCTCCCCGTCGCAGCGGAGCGCACGGCGCGCTGCACCGGCGGTCTATCGGTCACCGCATGGTGACGCCGGTGATCAGCGGCAGGTGGGCGTGACGAACAGGGCCGCGTGCGCGGATGCCTCGGCCGGGGCAACCGCAGTGAGCCGGCAACCCGCCTGCGTCGTGGTTGCGGTGGCCGGACTCGCGACCACGACGGTGGCCACGGCCAGCCCGGCGCCGAGTGTGAGCAGGGCTGCGGCGCGCTTCGCCGTGATCTCGGGCATACCGTTGAGCATGGGCGATCTCCTATTCGGTGGAAGAGGTCTGGGTGCATCGGTCGAACGGCGTGCGAGCCCGCCCAGACCGCGGGTGACCCGGACGGGTCACAGGCCACGGGCTGGGCGAGTGTGAGGGCTGTGCGCGAGGAAGGAAACCGTCAAGTACCGCTGACCGCTTGTCGATGCGACATGAGAATGCGGTCAGGTGCCTCACACCCGTCTCCCGCACGGGATCAGTAACCAACGACGCAGAAACTCCCACGCCTGTGCCACGTCCAGCGTGACTCGCAGGGCACACATGTAGGCAGCATTCACTGCCTCGCAGGGCAAGCATCGCTGCCCCTGCGCACGGGGCGCTGCCCCTGCGCACGGGGCGCTGCCCCTGCGCACGGGGCGCTGCCCCTGCGCACGGGGCGCTGCCCCTGCGCACGGGGCGCTGCCCCTGCACACGGGGTACTGGTCCTGCTGCGCCGGGCTCGTCGGAACTTCGGCCGCGGCACGAATGCCGTCTGGCTTCTGCCGCGGACGGCGTGGAGCGTCAGGGCCCACCAGCACGTCGACGGGGCCCGGAAGGAGGGGGTGCCCCGGCCCAGTCGGTGCCAGTCGGTGCCGGTGGGCCGCTTGTCCTGGCAGCCGGTGCAGCCGTCCCCGCCGTGGATGTGCCCGGCCAGCCAGGCCCGGTGTTCGGCTATCGCGTCGATGACCTCGATGAGGGCGTCGGTGTACCGGTCGGTGAGCTGGTCGTCGAGCTCGGTGAGGCGCTCGACGGACATGAACTCCATTAGGGCGAGCGCACCCTCGATCTCGTGCCTGGTGACGTCCGCGGCGGGCGGCGCCAGGGAGGCGGGCGAGCGGATCTCCTCGCCCCATTGGAGCCCCTGCACGACGAGCGCGTCGCGAGCGGCCGCAGCAGCACGTACGGCTTCGCGGCGACCGGGCCGGCCGCGCGCGTAGTAGTCGCCGACGCCGTACGTGATCGGGTCGATGGAGGCGGCGTAACCTCCGTGTCCTGGTGCTGCTGCTCGCGGGCGCCTTCGTCCTCTACATCGCGTACACGCACCCGGCCTCAGGGCGATGAAGCAGTGCACATGTTTCCTCGTCGACACCGCTGTGGACCGGAAGGTCACGCCCCGACCCACCTCCAAGCAGGCGCCCGGTACCGGGAAGTTCTGGAGGCCGCCGCCGGTCAGCGCGGGGCCCTCGTCGGGACGCTCATCTCGGGCACTGGCTGCGGCCGGACGCAGAGTCCAGCCTGGAGGCTGTTCTGCCACGCCTTCGGCCGTGGCCAGCACCTGATGATCCCCGGCTGGCCGTACTCGTTCGTCGGCACTCTCTACGCAGGGCGCACATCGGGGTGCCAGCTGCTGGACGCCGCTCCGCTGGGGCTTGCCGTTCAGCCCCGCATTCCTCGACCGCGTCGACTTCGAGTCTGCGGACGGCCGCGCGGACGGCTTCGTGGCGGGCGGGGGAGCGGCTCCGATCGAGCAGGCATGCCTCCAGCGGCGCCGCCAGGCCGACGCCTCCCACGCGGCGGCTCTGGGCCGGGCCCGTGCGGAGCGCCGGTTCCGCAGCCGGCGCCGCTGGGCAGGACCGCGTGAAGAGGGAGGAGCTCGAAGCGTCAGGGGCAGCGACCCATGCCCGGCACGTGTTTCCAGGGGGCGGCGGACCCGAATCCGAAAGGCCCGCCGGCCCCTCCCTCACCTCTACGGTGAAGACACCGGCACCGTCCGCCACGGCTGGTCCGTCCCGGGGGCGGCCCCGGAACCCGCTCAGGAGTGGCGGTGGTAGACCTTGTTGGCGATGCGCCAACCGTCCTCACCACGCACCAGCAGAAAGATGTCGGTGAACGTGTCGGCGCCGTGCTCCAGCGTCATGGTCGCGGTGGCGACCGAGCCATGGACGTCGACGGCGTCGACCCGGCGGGACCGGGAGGCCTCGTCGGGCGCGGGCGAGCCGTGGAACAGGGCGCAGTACGTGTCCAGCGGCCACGAGACGAACGCGCCGTCCCGGATTCCCTCGACGTGGGCGCCGGGCAGGAACGCCGCGCGGAAGTGCGCGGGATCGCCGGTGGCATGGCCGCGGACGTAGGCACGGAGCGGTTCGAGCACGGAGTCCGGTACGGCGGGCACCGTGGCGGCGAGCGCGATGTCCGAGTCGGTGCCGACCGCCGTGCCGGTCGCTGTGCCGGTCGCGTCGTCCGCGCGGGTGGGGTCCAGCCCGACCGAGCTGCGGAGGGGCAGGTTCGAGGCGTCGGCCAGCAGGGCCATGTCCTTGGCCAGCGCCCCGATCGTGAACTCGGCAGCGGCCTCAGGTCGTTCGACGGTCAGGAAGGCACGCTTACGGGCCACGAGCCCGCCGAGCTGCCCGAGTTCGAGGACGTCGAGCACTTGGCCCCGCGGCAGCCCGAGGGCGTCGGCCTGCCGCAGCGTGTCGCGCAGCGCGAGGACGGATCCGGCGAGGCTGTTGTTGGCGATCAGCTTCAGCGCCGCGGCGGTGGCCGCGTCGTCCACCGGCCGTACGGTGCCGAGGACTTCCAGCACCGGCCGGGCCCGGTCCAGCGTGTCCTTGTCGGCCGCGGCGAGGATCTGCAGGGCGCCTGCCCCGACCGCCGTCACGGAACCGAGCACGGGCGCGTGGACGTAGGACGCGCCGAGACGTCCGGCCAGCTCCGCCGCCTCGGCGGGCGCGATGGTGCTGAGGTTGACGACTGTCGTGCCCGGGCGCAACGCGCCCTGGACCTCGTCGAGGACCTGTCGGCAGGCCGGCCCGTCGAACAACGTCAGGACGACGAGGTCGGCGTCCGCCACGGCGTCGCTCGCGTCGGCGGTCGTCCGCACGGCGTCGGAGCCGCTTCCGGAGCGGGTCCAGCCGACGACGTTCCGGTTCTGGGCGGAGAGCCGGGCCGCGATCGCGCGGCCCATGCGCCCCAGGCCGAGGACGGCGGTCGTGTGTGCTGCGGTCATAGGGGCCACCTTGGTCTAGGGCGCGGAGAACGACAAGCGGATAACGAGAACCCGGGATCGACTACCCGGGATCGTGACCCCGGGATCGTGACCCCGGGATCGACGACCCGGGATCGTGACCCCGGGATCGACAACCCGGAATCGAGACCCCGGGATCGACAACCTGAGCGCGAGAGGTCGAGGAGCGGGAGGCCGGGAGCGAGTAGCGGCCATCGCGCGGGAGCTGTCCCCCGCCCCGCCCCGCCCCGCCCGGGCGGGCCGGGGCGGGCCGGGGCGGGCCGGGGCGGGGCGGGGCGGTCAGTCAGCCGGGCCGAAGAACGCGGCCGCGCGGGCCAGGGCCGCCGGGTCCGCTTCCAGGTCGCCCTCGCGGTGGGCACGGGCGAGCAGCGCGCCGCGCCAGTGCATCCCGAGGTAGTCGGCGGTGCGGCGAAGCATTCCGACGAGCGGTTCCGTGTCGGTGTCGTCCCCGCGCGCGTACGCGGTGACGGCCCACAGGTTCTTGCCTCGCATCCGCTCCCGGAAACCGATGTCCGGCAGGCCGCTCCAGCGGGCCCAGTAGTCGAGGTAGAGCTTGGTCGCGGCGGAGACGCTGTACCAGTGCAGCGGGGACGCGAGGACGATGTCCGTGCTGTCCAGCGTCGCGTCGAGCAGCACCTGCTCCGGGCCGTCGGGGAGCGGCCCGGACGGCAGGGCCGGGAGCGGCAGCTCGCTCAGGCTGTGCCAGCCCGCGGCGGCGGCCGGCGGGAGGCCGTCGGCCGCGTACCGGGCCAGGGTCTCGGTGTTCCCGCCGCCGCGCGCGCTGCCCAGGATGAAGGCGAAGCTCCGGCTGCGTACCGATTCGAGCGTGGCAGTCACAGCAGTCCTCACTGCTCGTGGTGGTCAGACGGCGTGGTCGGGTGAGAGGGTCAGGCCGAGCGGTCGGTGACGAGCCGGAGGTGGTCGTGCGCGTCGCTGTGCAGCTGGTCCGAGTAGTCGATGGCCCCGCCGGTGCCCGCGTACCGCAGCTTGCGCGCCCCGGAGGTGCGGCGCAGGATCGTCACGCTGTTCTGCATGAGCTTCTGCGACTCCAGCAGGCTGACGACCTCCAGTTCGCCCGGGTGACGCTCCTGGAACTTCGCGATGTAGCGGCGCACGGCGTCGCCCTCGGGATACGTCATCAGGTAGTGCATGACGACGAGCCCGCCGTCCGGGTTGATGAGCGGCCAGAAGTGGTCGAAGAACCACAGGCATTCCCAGGCGTCGACCCAGGCGAAGTCGATGGGGGTGAGTTCTTCGGGGAGCTTGTCCAACGAGTCCTTCAGGTCGGCGTTGACGACGGTGACCCGATCGTCGAGGCCCAGCTCGGCCAGTACGTCACGCACCCGGCCCGCCGAGGACTCGGCGATGGACAGGTTGTCCACGGCGGTCAGCATCGGGCGGTACGGCTCCAGATGCGCGGCGGGCGTGACGAGCGGAGGCTCGGCGAGCAGCCAGCCGTCGTCGAGCGTCCGCCCGGCGTCCAGGTGCCCGCGGGTCTTCGCGGCGAGCGCGAGCGATTCCGCGGCGACCGCCTCCTCGGCCTCGGCGAGCGCGGCGGCGAGGAAGGGCGTCGTGTACCCCATGCCGACCTCCAGCACCCGCCGAGGGCGCAGGAGCTGAACGAGATTGGCCAGCAACGGACCGACCACCTCGGTGCCCATTCCGGGCACCGACAGCCGGGCGACCGCCGCGCGGAACTCTTCACTGTGAATCGAATGAGGCATTTTCCATCCCTTGGTAAATGCAGTGTCCAACTATTCGGAGTGGGCCCCACACATGCTTCCGGCGCCCCGTTCTCGCACCAACGTTCTGGCCTAACATGTATGCGCAGCGCATGATCACGCAGGGGGGCAAATGCCGCAAACAGGATGTGGGGGCGCGTCGTGTGGACCAGGGTTGTGCGAGTTAGGACTACGTCGTTACGAGACCGCCGTCACCGGCGGACCGGTCCCGGCCGAGCCACCGGTGCGGTGTGCGACCGAGCTGGGGCTGCTGGTGCCGGTGCCCGGGGAGCCGGGGCTCCTGGCGGCGGTCACTCCGGCGACGGCGGCGCGCCGGACGCTGGCTCCGCTGGAGCGGGAGCTCGCGGAGAACCGCATCCGCCTCGAAGCCCTGACGAAGGCGTTCGAGACGGCGGAGGTGGTGTACGCCGAGGGCAGGCAGACGGGTCCGCAGTCCTCGACGATCCTGCGCGGCGCCGGTGAGATCGCGGAGACGATCGACGCCGCGGTCGGGCTGTGCAAGGCGGAGCTGCTGACGGCCCAGCCGGGCGGACGACGTCCGCCGGCGATCCTGGAAACGGTGGTCCGGCGCAATCTGGACCTGCTGTCGAGGGGCATCTCGCAACGGACTCTCTACCAGCATGCGGTGTGGAATCATCCGCCGACGGCGGGTTACATCCGTACCGTCGCGGAAGCCGGCGGCAGTGTCCGGACCGTTGATGAAATGTTTGACCGGGTCATCATCTGCGACCGTACGGTTGCCTTCATTCCCACGCTTTCCGATTCTCCGGACGAGGCTTTGGAGGTGCGCGATCCGCATGTCGTCCGCTATCTGGCCAATGTCTTCGAGTACGCCTGGGCGCGCGGTACTCCGGTGGATCCGGCCGCCGGAAAACGGCCGGAGATCGTCGTCTCCGAGTTGGAGCAGAGCATCGTCCGCTTCCTGGTCGCCGGTCACACGGAGGAGAAGATCGCCCGCGGACTGGGCATCAGCCGCCGGACTGTCGCCGAGTACATCAGTCGGATCTCGCGGCGTCTCGGCAGCGTCAGCCGGGCCCAGCTCGGCTATCTGATCGCGACCAAGGGGCTGTTGCCGGAGTCCCAGGACGAACGGTCCTGCCCGCCATGACAGTCGCCCGCGGCCGCCCGGCATCTCAGAGGCCGGCCGCCGTCTTCAGGGCGTCGACGCGGTCGGTGCGCTCCCAGGTGAAGTCGGGCAGCTCGCGGCCGAAGTGGCCGTAGGCGGCGGTCTGGGAGTAGATCGGGCGGAGCAG